>JBGASI010000252.1:0-6887 GCA_044229815.1 Vicinamibacteria bacterium
ATCTCCGCCAGCAGGGCGCCGGAACGGCTGCTGACGTCGACGCTCGAGGCCGCCAGCGCGCGGATGTCGCGCGACGCCGCCTGGCTGCGCTCCGCCAGCTTGCGCACCTCGGCCGCGACGACCGCGAAGCCCCGCCCGTGCTCGCCCGCCCGGGCGGCCTCGATCGCCGCGTTGAGCGCCAGCAGGTTGGTCTGGTAGGCGATCTCCTCGACGATCGAGATCTTCTCGGCGATCGCCTTCATGGCCTCGGCGGTCTGCGCGGCGGCGCGCCCGCTCTCCTCGGCGTCCCGAGCGCCCTTCAGCGCCATCTGCTCCATCGAGCGGCTGTTCTCGGCGTTCTGCGTCAGCGAGGCCGACATCTCCTCGAGGCTGGCCGTCGTCTCCTCGACGCCGGCCGCCTGCTCGCTGGTGCCGTGCGACAGCGTCTCCGAGGTGGCGGCGATCTGCGCCGAGGCGCTGGAGAGCCGGTCCGAGCTGCTGCGCACCTCGCGGATCGTCTCGCGCAGGCGCGCCACCATGGCGCCGATCGCCTCGAGCAGGCGGGAGGTCTCGTCCGTGCCGCTGGCCGAGATGCGCACGGCGAGGTCGCCCTGCGCCACCCGCTGGGCGGCCTCGACCGCCGCCAGCAGCGGGCCCGTCACGGAGCGCGCCACCCGGGCCGAGATCAGCGACACGGCGGCCAGCGTGAGCAGCACCACGAGCCCGATCAGCAGCGTGCCCGCCTGCGTCGTGCGCCGCGCCGTGCGGAAGGCGTCGAGCATCGTCGCCTTGTTGGCCTCGGTCGAGGCCCGCAGCGCGTCGCGCGTCTCGTTGTAGCGCTTCGTCATCGTGCCGAGCGCGGCCGTCAGATCCTCCCCCAGTTCCTGCTTGCGGATCCAGCGCTCGCTCGTGCGGCGGGCGAGCGCGTAGTACTCCTCGAACGAGTCGCGGATCCCCCTGAGGGCAGCGCGGTCCACCGTGGGGTTGGCCGCGAGCGCGTCGAAGGCCCGCAGGGCGGCGTCGCGGGCGGCGTCGGCGTTCGACAAGCCCTCCACGTCGTTCGCCGCCACGGCGTCGCGCAGGGACTGCTGGATGCGGGCCAGCGCGTCCTCGAGGTCGCGGCTGGTCTCGGCGGCAGGGTAGTGGCCCTGCTCGACCTGGGCCACCACGCTCTGGCTGCGCGAGCCGAGCAGCAGCAGAACCAGCAGCACGACCGCGAAGCCTGCCCCCGCCAGCCACGGCAGGGCGAAGATCCTCCGCTTGAGGCTCAACTTCTCGATCCTGCTCAACACGTGGACCTCCTGGGCGGCAAGCCGCCCGCTTCCTCGGCCAAGCCGCCGTCGGCGCGCCGGCCGGCGCGCGCCTCGCGTAGCAGCGCCGGCACGTCGAGCACCAGGGCCGCTTCTCCGCTGCCGAGGATCACCGAGCCTGCGACGCCCGGGACCCGCCTCAGGAAGCGGCCGAGCGGGCGGATCACGGCCGGCCCGCTGCCGAGCACCGCGTCGACGGCAAGGCCGGCCGCGCCGCGCTCGCCGCGCACCACCACCACGTCCTCGCGCGGGGGAGGCGGTCCTCCCGTGCCGAGGGCCTCGCGCAGCCGCAGGTAGGGCAGCGGCCTGCCGCGCAGCTCGAGGACGCCCTCCCTCGCGGCGGGGCCCGGCCCGGCCGCCAGGTCGAGGCACTCGGTCACGTCCTCCATGGGGACGAGATAGGTCTCCTCGCCCACCGCCACGCGCAGCGCGTCGAGCACCGCGACGGTGAGCGGCAGGCGCAGCGTGAACGTCGTGCCGCGCCCCTCGCCGCCGTCGACGCGCACGCTGCCGCGCAGGCGCTCGACGTTGCGGCGGACCACGTCCATGCCGACGCCGCGGCCCGAGGTGCCCGTCACCGTCTCGACGGTCGAGAAGCCCGGCAGGAACAGCAGTTCCAGCACGTCCGCGTCGCTCGGAGCCTCGTCTGCGCGCACCAGGCCTCGCTCGCGGGCGCGCGCCAGGATCGCGGCGCGGGCGAGGCCGGCGCCGTCGTCGGCAGCCTCGATCACGACGCTGCCGCCGTCGTGTCGCGCCGAGAGCCGGACGGTTCCGGTCGGGTCCTTGCCGGCGGTCTCCCGCGCCCGAGGCGGCTCGATGCCGTGGTCGACGGCGTTGCGGACGAGGTGGGTGAGCGCCTCGCGCACGAGGTCGACCACCGACGTGTCGACCTCGACGTCCTCGCCCTCGAGCACGAGCCGCGCCCGCTTGCCCTGCGCCTCGGCGAGGTCGCGCACCGTCCGCTGGTGCTGGCGGAACGCCGGGCCGAGCGGCACCATCCGCAGCTTGAACACCAGCTCCTGCAGCGCCGCGTGCAGGCGGTCGGTATCGCGGTGCGCGTCGAGGGCTGCGCGGCCGGGCGCGCCGGCCGCGTGCAGCAGGTTCTCGAGGCGCAGCCGCGACACCGCCAGCTCGCCGGTCAGGGCCAGCAGGGCGTCGAGCCTGCCCACGTCGACGCGCAGCGTGGCGGCCTGCTCGGCGCGGGCCTGCGCCGCCGGGAGCGCCGCCGGCCGTCCCGCGGCCAGGGGCGTCGCGTTCGCGAGGTGGTCCGCCAGCTGCGCCACGTGCGCCTCGTGCTCGGGGCGCGGGGCGTCCTGTCCCGCGCGGGCGTCGGCCAGGGCCTCGCGCATGCGGTCCCCGCTGGCGAGCAGCAGGTTGATCGTCTCGGCGGTCACCGCCAGGGTGCGCGCCCGGAGCCGGTCGAGCACGTCTTCCGCCGCGTGTGCCAGGCGCCCGAGCGCGGAGAAGCCGAGCGAGACCGCGTTGCCCTTCAGCGTGTGCGCGGCGCGAAAGGCCGAGCCGAGCGCCTCCTGGTCGAGCGGGCTGCGCTCGAGGTCGAGCAGCGACTGCTCGAGCAGGACGAGGTTCTCCAGCGACTCGGCGAAGAAGACCTCGAGCAGCGTCTGGCGATCGATGTCCATGGCGCTTCCCTAGAGCTTCCTCACCAGGGCGACGCCGGTGTCGCTGTGGAAGACCAGCTTGCGCCCGCGGTCGCCTCCCACGTCCTCGGCCACGAGCGGGATCCCTGACTCGACCAGCTGCGCGCGCGCCACCGCGGCGTTGCGCTGGCCCAGGTGCGCCTCGCTGCCGCCGCCGCCGAGGATCTTCGCGCCGCCGAACAGCTTCGCCTCGAGGTCGCGGTCCTGGCAGCCCAGGGCCCGCATGCGCTGGAGCAGCTGCTCCATGGCCACCGGGCCGAAGCGCGGCGAGAACTCGCGCGGACCGGTCCAGTCGGGCAGCAGGTAGTGGTTGACGCCGCCGGCGGCTCGCCGGCGATCCCACAGGCAGACGGCGACGCAGGATCCCAGGATGGTCGTCACCGCGGTGGGCTCGGAGCAGGCCACGAGCTGTCCCGGGGGCAGGTAGTGCGCCCGCCGCTGGCCCGGGTCGCCGTCATGCGCCGAGGCGGGCATGCAGGCTCGAGCAGTAGAGCGCCGTGGCGGCGTGCGTCGCCAGCAGCTCGAACAGCTCGCGGTCGAGGTCCTCGAGCCCCGGCTTCTGCGGGAGCAGGCGGAACACGGCGATCGCGCCGATCACCCTGCCGCCGAGCGTCAACGGGATGCAGGCCGTGAGATCCGGCTCCTCCGGCGCTCGCTCGCGGCTGCCGCCGGGGCCCGCCAGGAACGGCTCGCCGGTCGCCGCGGCGCGCCCGAGCGGTCCCGAGCCCACGGCGATCGTCGCGTAGCGGGCTCGATCGACGCCGTTGGCCGAGAGCAGCTGCAGCGTCTCGCCTCCGGCGCCGAGCTCGAAGATCGCGGTCTGCTCCGATCCCACCAGGTTCGCCAGGATCTCCTCGATGCTCGCCAGCACCTCCTTGCGGTCGAGCGTCCCGTGAAGGCGGTAGCTCGCCACGTAGAGGTTGGCCAGGTTCGAGTTCTGCCGCTCGATCTCGACGAACTGCTGCGAGAACTCCCGGCTGCGGTCCTGGATCGCCAGCATCTCCTCGCGCAAGCGGGCCTGCTCGCGCGCCCGCCGGTCCGACTCCTCGTGCAGGACGATGAGCTGCTCCTGCAGGCGGGCCTTGTCCCGTTCGGCCGTGGCCAGCATGCCCTTGAGCGCCTGGTTGTCGCGCTCCACGCCCTCGAGCCGGCTCGTGCGCGCCTCGAGCCGGGCGCGCTCGCCCTCGAGCGAGCTGACCAGCAGCCGCAGCCGGTCGTTGTCGTCCAGCAGGTCCTGCGCGTAGCGGTGCGTGCCGGCCCGCACGCGGTCGACGTACTCGCGTGCCTGCTCGCCCTTGGCCGTCGGATCGTTCGTGCTCATTCGCGGTCCCCTCAGCCGGCCAGGTAGTTCCGGACCTTCGCCAGCAGCTCCACGGAGTCGATCGGCTTCGTGATGTAGTCGCTGCAGCCGCTCGCGTAGCCGGACTCGACGTTGTCCGCCTCGCCGCGCGTCGTCACCATGATCACGGGCGTCTCGCGGGTGGCCTCCGCCGCGCGCAGCTGCTTGAGCGCCTCGAACCCGGTGAGGTTGGGCATCACGACGTCGAGCAGGATCAGGTCAGGCCGCTCGCTGGCCGCCTTCTGGACCGCCTCGAGACCGTCGCGCGCCGTCACGAGCTCGTAGGGCTCGCGCGACAGGATCATCTTCTCCATCATCAGGATCGTCCCGGAGTCGTCCACCAGCAGGATCTTCTTGCGCTTCATCTCTCCCCCGTTCGCGTCGCGGCCGCTGGCCGCGCTCTCTCGTTTCCCTTCCGGCCCGCCTCGCGGGACGTCACTTCACGGCCAGGACCCGGACGCCCTCGAGCGTTGCGCCGTCGCCGACGTAGCCGACGGCTCCGGGAGTGGTGCGCACGAACGCGAGCACCGCGGCATCCGAGCCCCTCACCGCGGGCGGCGTGTCGCGGCCCGAGAAGACCATCGTCTGCCAGTGAGCCGCGATCGCGTCGGGGTCGCGCTGGTGCACGGCCCTGCTGAACGCGGAGCGCACCGCCGAGGTGCGCTCCTGGTCCACGGGGGCGCTCTTCTGGCCATCCGGCCAGGCGACCAGCTTCTTGAGGAAAAGGCGCGACAGTGTGGTGGGGCTGATCGACGAGACGGAGACCGAGGGGTTCGCGACGACGCGGAACCCCTCCGCGCGGGCCGGGCCGGCCAGGGCCGTCGTCAGGAGGAGCAGGACGGGCAGGGCTCGAGAGCAGCTCATGTCGGACCTGCCTAGAAGGAGAACTGGGCGCCGAGGACGACGACGCCCGTGCTCTTGTCGATCGTGCCCAGAGCCGCCTCGAGGCCCGCGCTGGCCGGTCGTGCGATCATGTTCTTGTCCACGGAGTAGCCGTTGAGCTTGAGCACGAACTCGGGGCTCACCCAGAAGTCGAGGCCGAGCCCGAAGGACGCGTGGTTGAGCAGGGTGTCCGGGATGCTCGTGTCGCCCGGCGCCAGGATCACCCTCGATCGCTCGTATTGCGCGGCGACCTGCCAGTGGCGGGCGAAGCGATAGGAAGCCTCCGCGTACCAGCTGCGCAGGTCGGCATCGTCGGTCAGCACGCCGAAGTACTCGCCGCGCAGGGCAAAGCCCGCCCCCTGGTACTGGACGCGCCCGTTGACCAGCGTCGCGCGCGTCATGGTCAGCGGGCTGTCGGCGGGGTACTTCACCTGCCCGACGTGGATGACCGTGCCGCCCACGTCCACTCCCTTGGCCGGCGCGACGAGCAGCAGGCGGCCGCCCACCATCTCCCGGCCGGTGATCTGCTGTTGCGTCGTCTCGATCTGCGGATAGCCGGTCGCCGGATCGAAGCCGGCCACGCGGTCGAGCGGGAACGGGTCGAAGCGCACCTCGCCGCCAAAGGCGTCGTACTGCAGGTCCCAGTCGTCCGAGAGCCGGGGCGTGCCGGTGATCCCTCCGCCGAGGTAGGCCTTGGGGATGAGACCCAGCGTGCCCGCGTAGAACTGCGGCAGCAGGTAGAACGACCGCAGCGTGCCGACGTCGTAGGTCTCCGAGTAGAGGCCGAATGGCGCGAGCACCTTGCCCACGCGCAGCTTGAAGGCCGGGGACTGTGCCCATTCGGCGAAGGCATAGTCGAGGTTCGTGTGCTGCGGACGCGCGTCCTCGCCCCAGTATGCCTGGGCCCGGATCGAGAGCTTGTCCATCGGCTGCGCGGCGACGTTCAGCGCGAAGTAGTAGTTGTTCCAGGCGCCCCTGCCGTCGGCGCTGTATGCGAACGCGTTGTCGTTGTCAGTCTTGCCATAGGCCCAGCCACCGAAGCCCTGCAGCGAGACCTTCGCCGCCGTCGCGTCTTCGGCCCTCGCTTGCGCTGCCGTGAGCAGCGTCGCGACAATCAGCGCAGCCGAGAGTCGCATCGATCCGTCCGACATCACCGCCTCCTCACGCGAGGGCCGTCGTGTCCGGCTGCTGCCCCGCGCGCGCCCTGGGAATGCAATGCGCGTGCCCTGCCTCGCTGCCGCCCGGCCAGCCGCGCAACTCCTGTATCGACGCCACTCTGGACACCTGGAGAACGCGTCGGCGCCGCGGGGAGCTTCCAGAACCTGGAAGGGGATCCACCAGTGAGACACGACGACGTGCGGCGTGGGTGCGGCTCGGATGGAGTGTGAGGTGGGAGGGACGCAGCAGTGAGCGTGCTTGCGCGTGGCGACGCAGCGGTGGCGTGTGGAGAACGTCAGCCGCGGGGCCCGGTGGGCGCGAGAGCGCGACTCGAGCGCCCGAGCCCGGCGCGCGGGGGATCGCGCGCCGGGCCCGCCGGGGATCAGAAGTGGATCGTCGTCTTGACCGCGAACAGCGTCCAGTTGCGCGTCAGGCCATCCGGGTTGTCGAGGCTGCTCACGGCGAACGTGCCGTCGACGAAGTGGACTTCCGCCTTGAGCAGCCAGTGCGGGTCGAAGTCCAGGCGCCCCGTGAGCACCAGTTCCTTCTGCCAGGCCCTGT
>JBGASI010000253.1:0-9022 GCA_044229815.1 Vicinamibacteria bacterium
GAGATCTCCGTCTCCGAGTTCTTCGTCAAGAACCGCCACCTGCTCGGCTTCGACAACCCGTCGAAGGCGCTCCTCACCACGATCAAGGAGGCCGTCGACAACTCCCTCGACGCCTGCGAGGAGGCCGGCATCCTGCCGGAGCTGACGATCGAGGTCCACGACCTCGCGCTCGAAGCCGCAAAGGGAGACGTCGAGCTGACGAAGGGCGAGGGCCGCTTCGTCGTGATCGTCCAGGACAACGGCCCGGGGATCGTGAAGGCCCAGGTGCCGAAGATCTTCGGGAAGCTGCTCTACGGCAGCAAGTTCCACCGCCTGAAGCAGAGCCGCGGCCAGCAGGGCATCGGCATCTCCGCGGCGGCGATGTACGGGCAGATCACGACCGGCAAGCCGATCCGCGTCACGAGCCGCGTCGGCAAGACGAAGGCGGCCCACGTCTTCGACATCCAGCTCGACACCCGGAAGAACGAGCCCGTCGTCGCCCACGACGAGACGCTCGCCCAGTGGCACCAGGAGCACGGCACCCGGGTCGAGCTCGAGATCGTGGCGAACTGGCAGCAGGGCCAGCGCTTCGTCAACCGCTACGTCGAGCACACGGCGCTCGCCAACCCGCACGCCACCATCCACTACACGCGGCCGGTGGGCGCCGCCCAGCGTGCGGGCGCCGACCGTCCCGGCAACGAAACGCTCACGTTCCCGCGCGCCGCGAACGAGCTGCCCAAGGAGGCGGCGGAGATCAAGCCGCACCCGCACGGCGTCGAGCTCGGCGCGCTGATGCTGCTCGCGCGCGAGTCGAAGAGCCGCGACGTGCGCGGTTTCCTGCAGTCGACCTTCAGCCGGGTCTCGGCGCAGGCCGCGAGCGACATCCTCGCGCGCGTGCCGTGGGGCAAGAAGCTCGTGCGGCCGCGCGCTCTCGGCGACAACCGGACGATGGCCGAGGAGCTGCACAAGGCGATCGCGGCGACGAAGCTGATGAGCCCGCCCACGAACTGCCTGAGCCCGATCGGCGACGAGCTGATGCGCAAGGGGCTCGTCAGCTTCCTGCACGTGATCGAGAGCGAGGGCGAGAGCGCCGACGAGAACACGCAGCTCGACCTCGACTCGCCGGGGACGAGGACGAGCCGGAAGGGCAAGGCCAAGGCGGCAGCGAGGCTGGCCGCCACCTCGGCCGCTGAGCCCGTGCCCGACGCGCCTCGCGAGGAGGGCGTCGAGAAGATCAAGGGCCACAACTACTTCATCGCCACGGTGACCCGGCCCCCGAAGGTGTACCGGGGCAACCCGTTCCAGGTCGAGGTCGGCCTCGCCTACGGCGGGAGCTGGCCGCCCGACAAACCGATCGAGCTGTTCCGCTTCGCCAACCGCGTCCCGCTGCTCTTCCAGCGCGGGGCCTGCGGTGTGACCGAGGCGATCGTGCGCACCGACTGGCGCAACTACCAGCTCAGCCAGCCCAAGGGCTCCCTGCCGGTTGGACCGATGGCCCTTCTCGTCCACATCGCCTCGGTCTGGGTGCCGTTCACCAGCGAGTCCAAGGAGGCGGTGGCGCACTACCCGGACATCATCAAGGAGATCCAGCTCGCGGCCCAGGAGTGCGGCCGCAAGCTCGCCACCTTCATCCGCAAGCGGAAGGCGGCCGACTACCAGGCGCAACGGCGCAGCATCTTCGAGCTCTACATCGAGGAGGTGGCGACCGCGATCGGCAAGATCACCGGCAAGAAGCCGGGGCCGATCCGGCGCGAGTTCCTCAAGGTCGCGCACAAGGTGACCGAGGCGGAGCTGCGGGAGGAGGAGCGGGCGCAGGAGCAGGACGCCCGTGAGGCGAAGCAGGGCGCCCGGGCGCGCGCCGAGGCGGAGGAGGACTGATGGCGGCGCGGAAGGACGCGGTCTCGAAGAAGACGGCCGCCAAGATCGAGGCCCTCGCGGAGAACGTGCTGAAGGCGGTCGCCGGCGGCAGGAACCCGTTCCTCGACATCCCGGTGCGCTCGCTGGCGAACGTCAGCTGGAGCGAGAAGCGGCGCCTGGTCGAGCTCGGCGGCCAGAAGCAGAAGCGCTACTTCTTCAACGTGTCGATGGCGAAGAAGTTCATGCAGACGTTCCTGGTCAGCGATGCGTGCAAGGAGCTGATCGACGCCGGCAAGACGACCAGCATCCGCGACCTCTACTACATGACGAAGCACTCGATCGGGGACACGCGGCAGAACACGTTCGACGAGCAGGACGAGTCGGACCCGATCATCGAGGACGTCGAGGTCACGCTCGACGCCCTGCGCGAGGAGCTGCACCTCTCGTGATCGGATTCCGCAAGCACGAGGCGAAGTACGTGCTGCTGATCGAGAAGGACGCGGTCTGGGCCCGCTTCAACGAGGACAAGTTCTGGAAGCGCGAGAGCTGCATCATCGTCCAGGGCGGGGGCCAGCCGCCCCGCGGCGTGAGGCGGCTCGTGCAGCGGCTGCACCGCGAGCTCAAGCTGCCCGTCTACGTGCTCGTCGACAACGACCCCTGGGGCTTCTACATCTACAGCGTCATGAAGCAGGGCTCGATCAACCTCGCCTACGAGTCGATGCGGATGGCGGTGCCCGAGGCGCGCTTCGTGGGCCTCTCCTCCTTCGACAAGGAGAAGTACCAGCTGCCGGCGAACGTCGCCATCAAGATGGACGACAGCGACAACAACCGGGCGAAGCAGATGCTGGCCTACCCCTGGTTCAAGCGCGCGCACTGGCAGAAGGAGATCCAGGAGATGGTGCGCAGCGGCCTCAAGTTCGAGCTCGAGGCACTCTCGCGGCGCGGCATCAGCTTCATCACCGAGGAGTACGTGCCGAAGAAGCTGCGCGACCGGGACTGGCTGGAGTAGAGGTGGGCGCGTCCCGCCGGCCGCCGGTCCTCCTCCTGGCCGCCGCCTGCGCCCTCGCCGCCGTCCCCGCGTCCGCGCGCGGGCGCTCGCCCGCCGGGCAGGGCGTCGCGCGGCCGGCCGTCGAGCTGGCGCGCCCGCTGCCGCAGCCGATCGCCGAGGCGGTGGCGACCGCGATCACGGAGGAGCTGTCGAGCCAGGGCATCCCGGGGCTCTCGGTCGCGCTCGGGGACATCGGCGAGCTGCGCTTCGCGGCGGGCTACGGCCTGGCCGACGTCGAGAACGAGGTGGCCGCCAGTCCCGAGACCGCCTATCGCCTCGCCTCGGTGTCCAAGCCGATGACCGCGGTGGCCGCGCTGCAACTCGCCGAGAAGGGGCTCCTCGATCTCGACGCCCCGATCGGGCGCCACTGCGAGGCCTTTCCCCCGAAGGCCTGGACCCTGACGGCGAGGCAACTCCTCTGCCACCAGGGGGGGGTGCGCGGCTACCGCCCCAACGAGCCGCCGCAGACCCGCCGCTACGAGTCGGTGACGGCTGGCCTCGAGGTGTTCAAGGACGACCCGCTCGCCTACGAACCGGGGACCGCGACGGTCTACACGACGTACGGCTACTGCGTCCTCGGCTGTGCGATCGAGGGGGCCTCGGGCCGGCCCTTCGCCGAGGTCCTGCGCGACGAGGTGTTCGCGAAGGCCGGCATGACGGCCACGCGACCCGACGACCTGAGGACCCTCGTGCCGCACCGGGCCGCCGGCTACTACCGCACTCCGACCGGCGAGCTCGTCAACTCCAACCTCGCGGACACCAGCTACAAGGTCCCCGGCGGCGGGCTGTGCGGCACGGCCCCCGACGTGGCGCGCTTCGGCCTCGCCCTCCTGTCCGGCCGACTCGTGGGGCGCTCGAGCCTTCAGCTCATGCTGACGGGCCAGCCCACCCGATACGGCCGGCCGACCGGCTTCGGCCTCGGGCTGGCCGTGGGCCGGCGTCGGGGCCAGCGCGAGGCCTGGCACGTGGGTGGCCAGGAACGGGTCAGCACGATCCTCTACCTCAGGCCGGACGCCAGCCTCGCGATCGCGCTGCTCGCGAACCTCGAGAAGGCGCAGACGCCGCTGCTCGACCTGGCCCGCCGCCTGGCCGATCTGCTCACCGCGGACAAGGTCATCCGCTGAGGCGGCGCTCCCCGAGGGAGCGCGCTCGTCGGGCAGTGTCGGGAATGTTGCCTTCCTGCTACGCCTTTCCGGACAAATGGACACACCCGCTCCCGCCGGTTGGATGAGGGCCTTGCGGCGAACTCGGTATTGTGCCGATTTCAGGCGAATCCGGGCCGAGGCGGCGTGGCGACAACTGCGGCACGATGTTTGCTTGGAACAATTGCGGGAGGTTTCAGCGAGTCATGACGATCGCTCGCCGCACGAGCACTTACATCGGCGTCGCCCTTCTGGGCGGCATGGTCGGGGCCGTGGTCGGTCTGCTGGTGGCCCCTGGACCGGGAGACGAGACCCGACGGCGCATCGCGCGCGGTTCGATCGAGGACCAGGAACTCCTGCTCCGGAGCGCGGAGATGGGCATGGACCTGCCCTGGGACGAGTTCGACCTGCCCGCAAGCGCCTGAGACCGCCGGACGCTGGGCCGACCGGCCCTGCGTGCTAAACTCCTCGGGGTCTACCGACCCTGTGGAGGGTTCATCCCTGTTGGACCAAAGCGAGAGCGACGGCGCCCTGTCGTCGCGAAGATGTCCCGGCGTCGCCCCCTTCCGACCGGAGCCGGGAAGAAAAAAGAGCGCGCCAGGGAGTTTCCGCCGTCAGGCCTTTCGCACCGACGCCGCTCACGATCGACCTCTCGAAGCTGTTGAAGCGCCCCGAGCAGTTCCTCCCGTGATTCTCGCGAGACCGAGGTAGGCAGCCCCATGGCCAAGAGCAAGCCCTCGAAGGACCGGCCGAAGAAGAAGGACGCGAAGCACGCGGCCAAGCCGGCCAAGCCGGCCAAGCCGGCGAAGCACGCCGCGAAGCCCCCGGCCCGCAAGCCGGCGAAGCCGGAGGCGAAGCCCAAGGCGCACGAGAAGCCCGCCCCCCGGCCCGCCACGCCCCCGGCCCGGCCACACGCCGAGGCGAAGACCAAGCCCGTCCCCGAGCCGGCCAAAGCGGGCAAGCCCGCCGCGGGGCCCGCGCCGGACGGACGCCCGGTGAAGGCACTGAAGGAGAAGCGCAAGGGATCGCGCCGGCCCACGCTGCTGCGCCGAGGCCCCGACGGCGAGATCCTCGCCCCCGGCGACCTGCTGCTGCCAGGCGGCACGCAGCGGGTCGAGGAGGTGCTCTACCTGTTCCGCGGCTGCGCGGCGGCCGAGCATCGCGGGGGCGCCGAGGAGGCCCTCGCCGAGGTGTTCGCGCGGCGGCCGGCCACCGGGGAGTTCCCCGGCGACCGTAACGACCTGCAGAAGGCCCTCGACTGGGCCAGCGAGCGCTTCGACCACGGCCACCTCGAGGCCGCGATCCCGCAGCGCACGAAGATCCAGCGCACGTTCCAGGGCGTCGTCGAGCGGGCGCGCCACCGCCGCCGCGAGATCGGCGCCTTCCTGCGCGGCCTCGACCTGGGTCGCACCGAGACCGGGCACATGGACGCCCACGGCGAGGCGAGCCTGCAGAGCCTGATGGAGTGGGCCGCACGCCTCGAGAACCTGGCCGAGGCCGACGAGCCGAACCAGGCCGACTACGGCCAGTTCCACCGCGGGCTCGACCAGCTCGAGAGCACGACGGAAGCCCTGATCCTGGACGTCGAGCAGACGCTGCGGCGCCTGCGGGACCGTCTGCGGAGCTGACGCGCCCCGCCCGGCGAGGGCGATCCCGGGAGGCGGGTTGAGCGACGGCGGCTACCAGTACACCTTGATCGTGGGCCCGGACTCGCCGGACCGCGCCTGGCTCGAGGCCATCCTGATGCGGGGCGGCCTCGAGGTGGCCGCCTGCAGCGAGGCGGAGCTGCTGGCGATGCCGGACATCGTCCCGCCCCGGCTGGTGTTCCTGGACGACGGCTCCGCGCGCGAGCAGCGCATGGCGAGCTTCGCGAACGTCAGAGCGCACCCGCCGCTCGTCGGCGTTCCGCTGGTGGTGCTGGCCTACGACGCCGACATCGACAGCTTCTCCGCGGCGATCACGCGCGGCGCCTCGGCCTACCTGGTGAAGCCGCTGGCGGCGGAAGAGGCCGTGGCGGTCGCCCACAAGATCTCGGGCTGGCTCGGCTCGAGCGACCGCACCGAGAAGCGGCGCCGGCTGCGGCGTCCCCTGCTGATGCGGGTCGACGTGGCGATCGCGGAGCGGGAAGGCGTGGCGCCCGGCCAGATCGTCGACGCGAGCGGCAGCGGCTGCCGGATCGAGCTCGACCGTCCGCTCGAGCGGGGCCAGGCCGTGAAGCTGACGCTCTACGGCGTCGACGGCTCGACCGATCTCGCGCTCGCCGCGGAGGTGCGCTGGCACCGTGTGGCCCCCGACGGCGCCCACGTCGCCGGCGTTCGCTTCGTCGGCACCACGGCGGTGCTGGCGGGCCGGCTGCTCGGCACGGTCTCGCCCCGTCGCGGCTGAGGCGGCCTACAGCCGGCGCTCGACCTCGTGGACGAGCGCGGCGAACAGCGTCACCGCGTCGTCGTTCGCCTTGCGCAGGCGGGAGGCGAGCCGCTCGGCCAGCCGGCGCGTCACGAGCAGCCCGGCGTGGGGGTGGCGGTCGCCGAAGGCGTGGAAGCGGTCGCGCTCGATCGCGAGCAGCGTGCAGTCGGTCTCGGCCACGACCGTGGCCGAGCGCAGCACCCGGTCGAGCAGCGACAGCTCGCCGAAGACCCCGCCCTTCTCGTGGAAGCGCACGGTCCACAGGTCGCCCGAGGGCGTGCGCTTCTCCGTGCGCACGCGGCCCTCGTCGATCACGAACAGGCAGTCGCCCTCTTCGCCCTCGCGGATCACCGTCTCGCCGGCGCTCACCCGCCTGACCGACGAGACCTCCGCCAGGTGATCGAGCGCCTCGTCCCCGAGGCCCTCGAACAGCGGGCAGGCGGCGAAGGCCGCCCGGCGCGCGCCGGCGCTCACGGGCGCGCCGCCGTGGCGTCCGCGCCGATCACCACCGCGAGCGCGTGGCGCGTCACCGTGTACGACTCGGGCGGGTTCAGCACGGGCCGGTTCGGCACCAGGTCGCGCACGGCCTTGAGGTTGCCGAGCAGCTGCCCGACGTCCTCCGTCTTCTGCGCGGCGCGCAACGCCTCGCGCTTGATCGACAGCGTCTGGCCCGTGTTCTCCACCAGGCCGATCACCAGGCGGCCGCTGTCGCGCCGCAGCTGCGCGGCCAGCTCGCCGAACGGCCGGCCGACGAACGCCTCGGGCACGGGCACGGTGGCGAGCCCCTCGCCCGGGGCCAGCAGGCGGTCGACGAGGGGCGTCATCCCGGTGGCGGCCGTGGCCGAGAGCAGCATCGAGCGGGCGTGGTCGCGCGAGAGCACCACCTCGTCGCAGTGCGCGAGCCGCAGGTGCTGCACGAAGGAGCGGTCGAGCACCTCGGCGCAGGTGTAGACCTCGGGCGCCAGGCTCTCGACCTCCATCACGGTCATCACGGTGCGCGCGTCGCGCTCCTGGTCGGAGCGCTCGCCCGTCTCGTCCGCCAGCGCGAGCACGCGCCGCGCCCGCGAGACGCAGGCACGCTCGAGCACCGCGGGGTCGATCGTCTCGCCGTGCACGTAGCCGAGGCCCGGAAAGCGGTGGCGCAGCTCCTCGTTCGCCGCCTCGCCCGCCGCGTTCACCAGCACGACGCCGTCCGGGGTCGTGCCCGGCTGGGCCAGCAGCCCCTCCACGAACTCGAGCATGTCCCGCTTCCACCCCACGACCACCAGGTGGCCCGTCAGCCGTGTCTCGCCCAAGCCCCGTCCCTCCCTGATCCTGCGCTCGACGAGCGCCGCCGCGATCTTGCCCGTCACGGTGCCCAGCAGCCCGATGCCGACCATCATCAGGACCGCGGCGACCAGGCGGCCGGCGGTCGTCACCGGGTACTTGTCGCCGTAGCCGATCGTGGTGAAGGTGACGATCGCCCACCACAGCCCGTCCCCGGGCGTCTTGAACAGGTCGTTCTTGCCCGCCTCGAGCAGGAACACGGCCGGCCCGCCGACGAAGAGCAGCAGGAAGAAGCCGCCGACGAGGCGCGGCACGTTCTCGGCCGAGAGCTCGCCCCACAGCCGGCGGAAGCGCGTGCGGCGCGAGGCCATCGCGGAAGGCGTCCGGCGGCGGCGGTCCGGCTGGCTGGGCTCCATGCGGGTGCCGCTATGGTAGCGCTTCGGGCGAGGCGGCCGAAGGCCCGACCGCGCCTGCCGCGGGGCGCTCGCCGCCTACGAGCGCCGGAGCGCGAACCGGTTCGCCTCCTGCTTCGCCTGGCGGTGGTCGCTGCCCGTCATCCGCACGACCAGGCACATCTCGACGAGCCGCGAGCGCAGACGCTGGCCGATGCGCTCGACCAGGAACTCGCGGCGGCGCAGCGAGTCGGCGGCCAAGGCCTGCTCGCGGGTCACGTCCTGGTAGTTGGTCGTGATCAGCGTCGGCCGCTTGGCCATGTAGCGGCTGTTGAGGATGTAGAACAGGGTGTCGTTCATCCAGTCCGTCATCTTCCAGGCGCCGAGGTCGTCGAGCAGCAGCACGTCCATCTCGACCACCGGCTCGAGCACCTGCAGCTCGGTCGTCTTCGTCTCGGGGTCGTAGGACGACTTGATCTCGCGGATCAGCTCGTGAAAGTCCCAGAACTGCCCGCGGGCGCCCTTCGTCGCGACCAGCTCGCGCAGCACGGCGACCGCGAGGTGGGTCTTGCCGACGCCGTTGTCGCCGCAGAAGAGCAGCCCCAGGCCCTCGTCGGTGCTGCCCAGGTAGGGGTAGCCCTTGCAGAACAGCAGGCACTTCTCGAGGGCCGCGGCCAGGGCCGGGCTGCCGGCCTCGAAGTGGGTCAGGGTGCACTCCTCGTAGCGCGGCGGGATGCGGCAGGCCGCCGTCAGCGCCGCCTGGCTGTCGCCCGCGCCCGCCGGCCGCCGGCAGCGGCAGGGCCGGGCGAACTCGCGCCCGTCGCGCTCGACGATCTCGAAGCCGCTGCCGTTGCACCGTTCGCAGGCCATCAGTTCAGGTACCCCCGCAGCTGCTGGAAGGAGCGGTTGCGGCGCAACTTCTCCTTGGCCTT
>JBGASI010000254.1:0-6834 GCA_044229815.1 Vicinamibacteria bacterium
ACCCCCCCTCCGCTACGCGGGAGTGAATCCCGCTCCGCTGCGCGCCTGTCGCCTCTGGTCGGGCGCTGCGCCGCGCCCCCCAGACCCCCCCTCCGCTACGCGGGAGTGAATCCCCCGGCTAGAAGCCGAAGTAGAGGCCGACGCGGGGGCGGGAGCGGCGGTAGTAGCGGCGCGGCGGCGGGGGCGGACAGTAGTTGTAGCCGTAGCTGCCGTAGCCACCGTAGGAGCCGTAACCGGGGCCATAGCTGTCGTACGAGCCGTAGGCATACGGGTCGTAGGCGTAGGGATCGTAGGAGTAGCCGTAGCTCGCGTACGGGTCGTAGCCCCAGTAGCCGTAGCCGCGCGAGCGATAGCTCGGGTAGCTGCGGTAGTAGGGCGCCGGGCTGCGGTAGTGCGGCCGATAGCCGCGGCGCGAGTAGCGATCGCCCGAGTAGCGGCCCCGGTCGTAGGAGCGCCCCCGGTCGTAGCCGCCGGAGCGGCCGCGCTCGTAGCCGCCGCTGTAGCCGTACGAGCCGCCGCGCTGGCCGTAGCGGGAGCCGTGGCGCTGGTCGGCCTGTGCCGGGCCCGGCGCCACGAGCGCCGCGGCCAGGATGAGTGCGGGTGCGAGGGCGAGTGCCTTCATGGTCGGACCTCCCGGTAACGTCTCGACTGCTTCCTCAGCAAACCCCGTTCCAGCGAACGCAACGAGCGGAATCAAGGACTTGCCGCCGAGCGGCGCGGGCCGCGTCTCCGCTTGAGCGCAGCCGCTGTCGCTGCGAGGGGACGCTAGTCGACCCAGACACGCACGGTCGCGTCGTCGTCCTCGATCTCGACGAGGCTCTGGCCGGCGTCGAGCGAGCGCAGCACCTCCCCGAGGGTGACCTCCTTGCCGTCGGAGTGGTGGCGGTCGTGGAGCGGCCAGTCCTCGCCGATGGCGCGCACGAGACCCAGCGGCAGGTTGACCGACACCTTCGCCCTCTTGCCGGTCTTCTCGACGATGCGCACGCGGAACCAGCGGGCGTCCGCGGCCCGGGTCGCCCGCCGGGCGGCAGGGGGCTCGGCCTCGGCGGCACGCGGCTCTTCGGCCCGGGCCACCTTGGTTCCGCCGACGGCCCGGCGGATCGCCGCGAGGTCGTCGTCGGCGCGATCGGCGAGAGCGGGCGAGGCGAGCGCCCCGACCAGGAACAGTGCGGTCCACGTCGTCTTCATCGCTCCTCCTACTCGATCCAGATCTGCACGCGCTCGCCCTCGTCCCCTTCGATCGTGAGGATCTCGGTCGGGCCCGTGTGCTTGACGCGGTCCCAGAAGTTGCCCGCCTCGTAGCCCTTGCGGCGCAGCTCGCTGCGCGTCTCGTCGGGCAGGCTGTTGAAGACCATCTCCGCCAGCGCGATCGGCAGGTTGATCGACACGCTCGGCTTCGCGGCGCCCTTGTCGAAGATCCGGACCCGGATCCAGGAGGCGCTGCCGGCGGAGGGCCGGGGCGCTGGCGAGGGCACGGCCTGCGCGAGCGCCGCCCGGTCGACCCGCAGCAGGGCGAGCTTCGCCCGCTCGACGAGGTCGTCGTCCTTCTCCTTAGCGAGGATCTCGCGCAGCACGGTCACCGCGGGCCGGCCGCCCTCGGGGCCGAGGGTGGCGACCTGCAGCGCGGCGAAGTAGCGCAGCGTGCGGCTCGGGTCGCCGAGGGCCTCGTGCGCCAGCGCCAGGTGCTCCGGCTTGCCCGCCCTGGCGAGCTTGACCGCGAGAGCCACCCGGCTCGTGCGCGACTCCTCGACGAGCGTGCGGTCGGCCGGCCGCGCGGCGAGGAACTCGCCGTACTCGCGCAGCGCCCGCTCGCCCTCGCCGAGGCTCTCGCTGCAGCGGGCGATCCAGTAGAGGGCGGACTGCGCGTCGGGCCCGCGGCCCGTCGAACGCACCCCCTGCAGCAGCCGCCGCGCCTCCGCGTACTCCCGGTCGAGCACCAGCGCCTTGGCCGAGCGCAGGACCTCGGCCTCGGACTGCGGCCACGCCGCGGCCGGCGCGACGAGCACCGCGAGCAGCACCAGCAAGCGTCCCCTCATCCCTCGAGCTCCCGTGTCATCAGCCGGATCCGCATCAGCAGCTGCCGCCTCTCGACGCTCTGGCGCAGGCGGTCCACGTCGCCGCGCTTGACGCACGAGGGCAGCTCCGCCACGTCGCGCAACGCCATCTCGACGTCGTCGAGCACTCCGCGCGCGCTCGCGACCGACTCGCCCGCCGGCTCGAGCACCAGCTGCCGCCGCTCGAGCAGCTCGCGGCTGCGCGACGGGGCCTCGCCGACGTCGAGCCGGCCGTCGCGGCGATCGCAGTCGGGGCCGGTCGCGGCGACGGCCACCAGCACCTCGCCCGCCTCGGTCAGGTAGCGCGCCGCGTTCTCGCGCGCGAGGTTGCGCTCGATCCGCCGCAGCGCGTCCTCGGCGACGAGCGGGCCGGCGTCGGCCGGGGGGATCGCGGCGCGCGCCGGCGCCGCGGGGCGGCGCGCCTGCTCGACCAGCCGCGGCACGAGGCTCGCCACCGCGACGACCGCCGCGGCGGCCGGCAGCGCGACCAGCCACCAGCGCGGCCGGCGCCGCGGAGTGAGCGGGGCCCGCTCGACCTCGCGCTCGACGCGGGCGACCATGACCGCGAGCGGCACGTCCGGCTCGGCCGCGCCCCGGGCGTCGTCTTCGAGGGCCCCGACCAGCTCGCGCAGCTGTGCGAGCTCGCCGCGGCAGCGCGCGCACTGCGCGACGTGGGCGAGGGTCTCGTCCCGCTCGCGGCCGTCGAGGACACCGGCGGCCAGCAGCGAGACGCGGCGACGCAGGCGCAGGTGGGCCAGGATCACGACCGCGCCTCCCCCTGCAGGCCGGCGCGCATCCGGTGCAGCGCGCGGTGCAGGCTGCTCTTGACCGTGCCGAGGCTCATCCCGAGCGCGGCGGCGATCTCCTCGAGGCTCAGCTCCTGGTAGTGCCGCAGCACGACGACGGCGCGCTGGCGTTCGGGCAGGGCCGCGAGCGCCGCGCCGACTCGGTCCCGGGCCTCGCGGCCCTGGAGCGAGCGATCGGGGCCGTCGCCGGCGGCGACGGCGAGCGTCTCGCTGTGGTCGCCCTCGGGCATCGGCGCGAAGGTCTGGAGGCGCCGCTTGTTGCGCCGCCAGCGGTCGATCGACAGGTTGACGGCGATCCGCGCCAGCCAGGGCCCGGCCTCGGCCGAGCCGTCCCAGCGCGTCGCGTTCTGGAAGGCCTTCACGAAGGTCTCCTGGACGACGTCGAGCGCGTCCTCGCGCTGCCGCAGGTAGGCGAGGGCGACCCGGTGGACGCGACGGTAGTGCCGCTCCATGAGCCCGGCCAGGGCCTCGCGGTCGCCCGCGGCAAGGCGGGCCATGAGCTCGCGGTCGGCCCCTGCGCCAGGCGACGGCTCCATCCCGATTCGGTCCCTCTCGTCCCGCTGCGTGGCGTCATTGGACCACGGCGACGCGGGCCCGCCTAGCTGAGCCAGACGAGCACCTGGTCGCCACCCTCCTCTTCCACCTCGGTCAGCACGCCGAGGCCGGCCTTCTCGATGTCCTCGAGCCGCAGGCGGCGCGCGGCCTTGCGGGCGGCCTCGCCGCCGTGTCCCTCGTCGAACTCGAGGTCGAGCCCGTCGTGGTCGTCGAGCTTGCGCACCATCCACATCGGCAGGCTGACGCGCACGAGCTGGCTCTCGCCCGCGTCGTAGACGAGCACGTTGAGGTGGCCGGCGGGGCCCCTGCGGCCGTGCAGGCGCGCCGCCTCGGCGCGGGCGCGCGCGAAGGCCGGGCCCGGGTCGGCGACCTTGTCGATGTCCACGAGACAGCCGGTGGTCAGGACCGCCAGCACCGCCGCGACGAGCACCCCGGGAAACCGCATGTTCGAACCCTCCGGCTCCGTAACGCGCGGGCGCCGCCGGGGGTTCCAGGGCCGTGCGCATTGCCCCGCCGGCGGTCCCCACGCATAATCCGAAAACCGTTGAAGGAGATGCTCTTGCAGGATGACGCGCCGGCTTCCGATTTCACCTCCGACGACA
Organism: Vicinamibacteria bacterium; assembly: GCA_044229815.1. Classification (GTDB taxonomy): domain Bacteria; phylum Acidobacteriota; class Vicinamibacteria; order Fen-336; family Fen-336; genus DATBSL01. Next base: position 4,018 of record JBGASI010000254.1, read on the forward strand.
CCTGGCGGATCTTCCGGATCATGGCCGAGTTCGTCGAGGGCTTCGAGACCTTGTCGCGGGTCCCGAAGGCCGTGACGGTGTTCGGCTCCGCCCGAACGCAACCGGGCGACCCCGACTACCGGCGCGCCGAGGAGCTCGGTCGGGCGCTCGCCCGGGCGGGACACGCGGTCATCACCGGCGGCGGCCCCGGCGACATGGAGGCGGTCAGCAAGGGGGCCTTCGAGGCCGGCGGCCAGACGATCGGGGTCTGCGTGGACCTGCCCTACGAGGAGCGGGGGAACCCGTACCTGACCCGCAGGATCAGCTTTCGCTACTTCTTCGTCCGCAAGGTGATGTTCGTGAAGTACTCGAAGGCGTTCGTGATCCTGCCGGGCGGCTTCGGCACGCTCGACGAGCTGTTCGAGTCGCTGACGCTGGTACAGACGCGCAAGGTACCGGCCTTCCCCGTCATCCTCGCCGGGGACGACGGCTTCTGGGACGGCCTGCTCGGCTGGCTGAGCTCCTCGCTGCTGCGCTGCGGGAAGATCTCCCCCGAGGATCTGGCGCTGCTGCGCCGCGCCACGAGCACCGAGGAGGTCGTCGAGATGATCGCGGCGGCGACCGGCGCCTGAGGGGCTACTTCTTCTGCGGGCCGAGGAAGGCCCAGATCAGCCAGTTGACGACCATGATCACCAGGCTGCCCAGGATCCCGGCCCACAGGCCGCTCACGCTGTAGCCCGGCATCAGCTTGGAGAAGCCCCAGAGCAGCAGGCCGTTGAGCACGAAGTAGAACAGGCCGAGCGACACGACCAGCAGCGGCAGCGAGAGCAGCATCACCAGGGGCCGCACGATCAGGTTCAGCAGGCCGAAGAGGGCCCCGGCCACGAGCAGCTGGACGAGGTCGCCGCTCCAGGTGATGCCCGCCACGAGCTGGGTGGTGGCCCACAGGGCCACGGCGTTCGCCACGATCGTCAGGAGTATCTTCATCGCGGGACCTCGCTGGAGTTCGCGTTCTCCTTCACCGTCCGCCAGCCGGCCGGCACCTCGAAGCGCTCCGCCGGCGGCGTGAGCACCCTGATGCTGGTGACGGTCGAGACCGTCTCCTGCACCTCGCCGAGCACGCTGACGCGCACCCGGGTCTCGAGAGGGAAGCCCGGCAGGGCGCGCAGCGCCGAGAGGAGCCCGGCGAGCGACTGCTGCGCCCCCGACCACTCGAGGAAGCTCGCGAAGAGGTCGGCGCGCACCGGCAGGTCGTCCGCCACCCAGGCCTCGATCTGCACCGAGTGGCTGGAGATCCGAAAGCCCCGGCAGGCGTGCCCCGCGATCGTGCGCTCGCGGTCGAGCGCGATCGTGCGCAGCTCGTCGTTCCCCGGGCCGCCCATCAGGCCCGCGGCGACGGCGGCGTCCGACTGGGACCGCTCCCGCAGCCGCTCGGCGTCCAGCACGGTCGCCAGCTGCGCCTCGGGGTCGAGGCGCAGCGCGCGGCCCTCGTCGAGCCGTAGCACCAGCGCCGGCCCGCCCGGCGCGTCGGCGGCCTCCAGGCGCAGGCGCCGCCCGGCGCACCAGACGCGGGAGCGCACGCCGGGCGCGGCCTCGCCGGCCCGGGAGCGGACGACGGTCGTCTGCTCGAAGTAGATGCCCGAGGCGGGAGGAGCGGCGAGCAGGACCAGGAGGGCAGCGGCGATCATCGCGTCACCTGCATGGGCGTCACGACCGATTAAGGAAGTTCCAATGAGAAACGTGCGCCTGGGTATCATACGCTCGGCGGGCGTTGCTGCGCCCCAATGGCGTCTCCTCCGTCGCCACCCGCGTGAAAGGCCTGGCCAGAAGGCCGTCCTTCCGCCAGTCGCTGCTCGCCTTCCTGGAGGCGGGTCCGGGGCGGGAACGCTCGCTGGTCGAGCAGTTCGCCGAGCGCAAGCGGCCGGGCGACCCGCTCTACTCGTCTCTCCTCTACCTGCTCACGCACCTCGACTTCAGTGAGCGCGAGGCGGACCGACACTGGCGGCGCATCGCGGGCCATCACGCGGCGATGCAGCTCGCGCTCGGGCGCGACCCCGGCCTGCGCGTCGCGATCCTCGACTACTTCGTGAACGTGAGCGGCCGGCTGCGCAACCCGAAGCTGATCGAGTTCGCGAGCTACGAGCGCACCGAGCGCTCGGCCGTCAGCGACGGGCTCACGGGCCTCTTCAACCACGCCTACTTCATGCAGGCGCTGCGCCAGGAGCTGCTGCGCTCCCGGCGCCACGGTCTGAAGGGGGCGCTGCTGCTGCTCGACCTCGACGACTTCAAGCGCCTCAACGACGCGCTCGGCCACCTCGAGGGCGACCGCGCGCTGATGCGGGTGGGGGCGGTGCTGCGCGAGTGCGTGCGCGAGATCGACGTGGCCGCGCGCTACGGCGGCGAGGAGTTCGCGGTGCTGCTGCCGGACACCTCGCGCGCCGGGGCGCTGCGGGTGGCCGAGCGCGTGCGCCTGCGGATCGAGGAGCGCTTCGCGCGCGGTCGCGTGCGCCTCACCGTCTCGGGCGGGATCGCGGTCTTCCCGGACGACGCGGGGACGCCGGCGGAGCTGATCGCGCGGGCCGACTCCGGGCTCTACGCCGCCAAGGCGGCGGGCAAGAACCGCATCCTGAACACGGACCTTCCGCTTCGGCTCGCGGCCCGGCGCTAGCCTTCCCGCCGCGCGCCGGAGCGGCGAAGATGGAGGGGTGCTGGCCGCCGCCCTGATCGTGCTCGCGCAGGCCTGCCCGGAAGCGGCCCCGCTGCCGGAGCCCGGCGCGTACGTCCGCTCGCTGGTGACGGCCCAGCGGCGCTACGAGGAGGCGCTCTCGCTCTACACGT
>JBGASI010000255.1:0-6829 GCA_044229815.1 Vicinamibacteria bacterium
TGGGGGTGGCCGCCCGCCACGGCCTGCGGGTGATCGAGGACGCCTGCCAGGCGATCGGCGCGAGCTACCGGGGTCGGCGCGTGGGCTCGATCGGCCACGCCGGCGCCTACTCCTTCAACCAGCACAAGAGCATCCAGGCCGGGGAGGGCGGCGCGATCGTCACGAACGACGAGCGCATCCACGCGCGCGCCCTCATGTACCACGACGTGGGCAGCTACACCCGCCCCGACCGGGCCCCGACGAGCGAGCCGCTCTTCGTCGGCGTCAACCTGCGCATGCCGGAGCTGACCGGCGCCATCCTGCGCCCGCAGCTCCGCCGGCTCGAGGCGCAGATGGCACGCCGACGGGCTCGGCGCCGGCTGGCCGTCGAGGTGCTCTCCCGCAGCGCGGCCTCGCGGTTCGAGGTGAGCCCGCACCACGACCCCGCGTCGGCCGTGGGACTGACGCTGACCTTCCACGACCCCTGGGAGGCTCGCGCCTTCGCCGACGCGCGCGGTGTCAGCCGGCTGATCGACACCGGCCGGCACGTGTACACGAACTGGGAGTCGGTGCTCGCGCGGCGCAGCGCACACCCGCGCCTCGATCCGTACGCCTGGGCGGCGGGCGAGGACGCGGGCCCCCGGCCCGACGCCTGCCCGCGCACGCTCGAGATCCTCGCGCGGACATGCAGCGTCTCCGTGCGCCCCGACGTCCCCCTCGTCGCCTACAGGGCCCTGCTGCACCTGATGACGCGCGCGCCACGGGCCCGCCTCGCCAGGGCCTGACAAGGCCGCGTGGACACGATCAGCCTCCGGGCGGCCCGCCGGCTCGCGCTGGCCCGCGCCGGCCTGCTGACGCCCGAGCGGACCGGCTTGCCGCGCCGCGCGCGCGGACGGGGCCCCTCGGCCTTCGCGGCGGCGCGCGAGGTGATCGGCCGCTTCGGCTACCTGCAGCTCGACACCGTTTCGGTGGCCGGCGCCCGCAGTCATGCGATCGTGCTGCTCTCGCGCCTCGAGGGCCTCGATCCGTCGGTCGGCGAGGAGCTGCTGCGGCCCGGGGCGCCGCTGTTCGAGTACTGGGGCCACGAGGCGAGCTGGATCCCGCTCGCGCTCTACCCCGCGTTCGAGTTCCGCCGCCGCGAGTTCCGGCACCATCCCTGGTGGGGCGACCTCGTCGGCGAGCACCCGAAGGTGGCCGCGGAGCTGCGGCGCCGCATCCGCGAGGAGGGCCCCCTGCGCTCCGCGGAGATGGAGGGGCGCGGCAGCCGGGGCTGGTGGGACCTCGGCGTCGTCAAGCGCGTCGCCTCGGCGCTGTGGTCGAGCGGCGAGCTGGCCATCCGCGAGCGACGCGGCTTCCAGTGGACCTACGACCTCGCCGAGCGCGTGATCCCGGAGGAGCTGCGGCGGCGCCCGCTGTCGACGGCGGACGGGCTCGAGGCGCTGCTGCTCGCGGCGCTCGAGGGCCACGGCTGGGCGACCACCGGCACGCTCGCGGCCACCTGGCGGCTGCGGAACCGCAAGGCCGAGCTGGAGGCGGCGCTGCGGCGCCTGGCGGACAAGGCGCAGCTGCGTCCCTGCGCGCTCGAGGCCCCCGGCGGGGCGGGGACCGCAGGGTTCATCCGCCCCGCCGATCTCGAGCTGGCCGGGCGGCTCGAGGGCGCGCGGCCAGCCGGGGATCGTGGCGTGCTTCTCTCGCCGTTCGACCCGCTGCTGTGGGACCGGGCCCGGGTGGCGCGCCTGTTCGGCTTCGACGCCGTGCTCGAGATCTTCAAGCCCGCCCCCCTGCGCAGCTACGGGTACTACTGCCTGCCGGTGCTCGCGGGCGAGCGCCTGGTGGCGCGCGTGGACCTCAAGGCCGAGCGAGCGCACGGGAGGCTGCGGGTGCTGTCCGCCCACTACGAGGCGGGCGGCAGTCGCGACCGCCAGGCGGCGCGGGCCGCCGTCGCCCGTTACGCCGAGGCGCTGGGGCTCGCCCCGCGGTGGTGAACGGACCCCGCCCGCGGACGCCTGTGCATAATGCCCCCATGGACACGAGCCGACGCCGCCTGCTGGGAGCCTTCGCCGCCCTGCCGCTGGCGGCGCTGCCGGGCGAGGCCGCGCCCGGAGAGGGGAAGGCGCGGCGGGCGAAGCTCAAGCTGAGCTGCAACCTCTACTCGTTCAACGCGCCCCTGCGCAGCGGGGAGTTGTCCCTCGAGCAGGTGATCGACTTCTGCGCCGAGCTCGGCTTCGACGCGGTCGACCCGACCGGCTATTACTTCCCCGGCTACCCCGAGCCGCCGGCCGGCGCCTACCTCAACGCGATCAAGCGGCGCGCGTTCCTCGCGGGGCTCGACATCAGCGGCACCGGCGTGCGCAACGACTTCACCGTGCCGGACGAGGCTGAGCGGCGGCGGGACGTCGCGCACGTGCGACGCTGGCTGAAGGTCGCCGCTGGCCTCGGCGCGCCGGTGCTGCGGGTGTTCGACGGCCGCGCCGAGGCGAAGGGCCCGAGCCGCGAGCAGCGCGTCGCCTGGGTCGTCGAGGCCCTGCGCGAGTGCGCCGCGCGCGCCGCGGAGCACGGGGTCGTGCTGGCCTACCAGAACCACGACGAGCTGCTCAGGACGGCGGCCGAGGTCCTGGAGCTGCGCGAGCGCGTGGGCTCCGACTGGTTCTCGCTGAACGTGGACGTGGGCAGCCTGCGCACGGGCGACCCGTACGAGGAGATCGCGCGCCTCGCGCCGTTCGCCTGCACCTGGCAGCTCAAGGAGCGGCTCTTCCGCCGGGGCGTCGAGGAGAAGACGGACCTGCGGCGCGTGATCGGGATCATCCGCGACGCCGGCTACCGGGGTTACGTGCCCATCGAGACCCTGGGCACGGGAGACCCGCGCGCGAAGGTCCGCGCCTTCCTCGACGAGGTGAGGCAGGCGCTCGCCTGAGCGGGCCGCCCGGACCTCAGGCCGCGGCCCGGCCCGACCGGCGCGTCGCGAGCAGGACGAGCGAGCCGAGCAGCCAGGTGGCGATCGGGAGCACGATCGAGCCCGCGCCGAGGATGTGGGCGATCGCGTGGACGAGGTTCTTTCCGTCCACTGGCACGGCGGCCGGCAGGGTGCCGTGCGAGGGCGGGTAGAACTCCGGGATCGTGTAGATGTTGTCCCGGCCGATCACGATCGCGAGCACGATCGCCAGGGCGACGAGCGTCTGCGAGTAGATGCCCTGGACCAGGCACAGGCCGTAGAGCTGCTTGAACGAGCCGAAGCCCGTCCGCTCGACGGCCCAGCCGTAGTAGAGGGCGCCCAGGGCGAGGACACCCGTCACGCTCACGATCTGGGCAGCCCCGACGGGCACGCCCGCCACCGACAGCACGAGCCGCAGCAGCCAGACGGCGGCGATCAGCAACAGGACCGGCTTCTGGAACGCCACGTACTCGGACAGGGACTTGCCGAACATGCGCCCTCCTTGGGTTTCCTGGTAACGGGGGTGGATTCTAGCCGCGCCCAGCGCCCGGTGTGGGCACGGCCCGGGGAATCGGCTCAGCCCTGGCAGCGCGGGCAGAAGTGCGTGGCCCGGCCGCCGAGCACGACGCGCCGGATCGCCGCCTTGCAGCGCGGGCAGGGCTCACCGGTGCGGCCGTAGGCGCGCCTCTCGTCCTGGTAGCCGCCGTCGCTGCCGTCGGGCCGCACGTAGTCGCTGATGCTGGAGCCGCCCGTCTCGATCGAGCGGCGCAGCACGCGCCGCACGGCCGCCGCCAGGCGCCGGCAGTCCTCGCGGCCCAGCCGGTCGGATCGGCGCGTGGGGCGAACGCCCGAGAGAAACAACGCCTCGTCGGCGTAGATGTTCCCCACCCCGGCGAGCACGGACTGGTCGAGCAGCAGGGTCTTGACGAACGCGCGTCGCCCACGGGTCGCGGCGTACAGCAGGTCGGCGCGGACACCGAGGGCATCCGGGCCGAGCCGGTCGAGCCGCGCGCAGCGCTCGCCGCTCGCGAGCAGCTGCACCTTGCCGAACTTGCGCACGTCGCGGAAGAAGACGTCGGGGCCGTCGTCGGCGAAGCGCAGGTGAAGGTGCGTGTGGGCGTCGGGGCGGAAGTCCGCGCGCTGGCGCTCGGGCACGAGCGCGGCGCCTGCCGTGGACGAGAGCAGGCGCACGCTGCTCGCCCCGGAGCCGAAGATCTGGCCCGTCATGCCGAGGTGGAGCAGCAGCCGCTCGTCGCGGTCGAGGCCCACGAGGAGGTACTTGCCGACGCGCTCGAGCGCGAGGATCGGCCGGCCGCGCAAGCGGCGCCGCAGCGTGGCGGGCGGCGTCAGGAAGAAGTAGCTGTCGGTCGTGGTGCGGACGGCGCTCAGCGTGCGGCCGACGAGCAGCGGCTCGAGCTGGCGGCGCGTGACCTCGACCTCGGGCAGTTCCGGCATCGCCGCCACGCTACCACGGGGGCCGCGCGGCGGCCTCTCAGCGCCCGTCGAGGAAGAGCCGGTAGGCGGGGTTGTCGTCCTCGGGGACGCTCGGGTAGCCGAGCCGGGCGAGGAAGGCGCGCAGCTCGGGCCGCTCGGCGTCGGCCACCTCGAACGCGCACAGCACGCGACCGAAGTCGGCGCCGTGGTTGCGGTAGTGGAACAGCGAGATGTTGAAGCGGCCGCCGAGCGTCTCGAGGAACTGCAGCAGCGCGCCCGGCCGCTCCGGGAACTCGAAGCGGAACAGCCGCTCGTCGCGCGCGCCCGAGGCGCGGCCGCCGACCATGTGGCGCACGTGCAGCTTCGCCATCTCGTTGTCGGTCAGGTCCAGCGCCTCGTAGCCGCGACGGCGCAGGCTTTCGGCGACGCCGGCCGCGTCCGCGCGCGAGGCGGTCTTGAGCCCGACGAAGATGTGGGCCTCGCTGCGACCCGACAGGCGGTAGTTGAACTCGGTGACGACCCGCCCGTCGAGCAGGCCGCAGAACTCGCGAAACGCGCCGGGCCGCTCGGGGATCGTCACGCCGAGCAGCGCCTCGCGCGCCTCGCCGACCTCCGCGCGCTCGGAGACGAAGCGCAGGCGGTCGAAGTTCATGTTCGCGCCGGACAGGATGGCGACCAGGCGGCGGCCGGCGACGGCCACTCCCTCGCGGGCAGCCCAGGCCTTGAGCCCCGCGATCGAGAGCGCGCCGGCGGGCTCCATCACGCTGCGCGTCTCGTCGAAGACGTCCTTGATCGCGGCGCAGATCTCGTCGTTGGAGACGCGCACGACGCCGTCGCAGAACTGGCGCGCCGCCTCGAAGCTGTGGACGCCGACCTGCCGGACGGCGACGCCGTCCGCGAAGATCCCCACGTGCTCGAGTCGCACCCGCTCGCCCGCCGCGAGCGAGCGGTACATGGCGTCCGACTCGAACGGTTCGACGCCGAGGACGCTGACCTGCGGCAGCAGCGCCTTCACGTAGCCGGCGACGCCGGCCAGCAGCCCGCCCCCGCCCACCGGGACGAACACGGCGTCGACGCGGCCGTGCGCCTGGCGCAGGATCTCCTCGCCGATCGTGCCCTGGCCGGCGATCACCAGCGGGTCGTCGAAGGGGTGCACGAAGCACAGGCCCCGCTCGACGGCGAGCCGGTCGCAGTGGGTCTGGGCGTCGGAGTAGTTGTCGCCCTCGAGCACGACCTCCGCCCCCATCGCGGCCACCGCCTCGATCTTGATCTCCGGCGTCGTGCGCGGCATCACGATCACGGCGGAGAGGCCGAGGTGGCGCGCCGAGAAGGCGACGCCCTGCGCGTGGTTGCCGGCGCTCGCGGTGATGACGCCGCGCGCGCGCTCCTCGTCGCTGAGGTGCGCGATGCGGTTGTAGGCGCCACGCAGCTTGAAGCTGAAGACGGGCTGCAGGTCCTCGCGCTTCATCAGCACGCTGGCCCCGAGCCGGCGCGACAGCCGAGGCGCCGGCTCGAGGGGGGTCTCGCGCGCGACGTCGTAGACGCGGCTCGTGAGGACGTCGTGCAGCAGGGACCGGGATCCCGCTCGTTCCGGCATGGGAGGGCCCAGCCTAGGGCCGCCGCCAGCACGAGTCAATCGGCGCGTAGAATGCCGCGATGAACGCGAGACGCCTGATCGTCAACGCGGACGACCTGGGGCTCACCCGCGGCGTCAACGCGGGCGTCGTCGAGGCCCACCGAGCGGGCCTGGTGACGAGCGCCACGCTGCTCGTGAACTACCCGGCCGCCGCCGAGACGCGCGCGCTCTCGGCGGCCTGCCCGGCGCTCGGCATCGGCCTGCACCTGCAGCTGAGCGGTGGGCCCACGCAGCTGCCCGCGGCGAGGCTCGGGAGCTTCGTGGCCCGGGACGGCCGGGCGCCGGCGGGACGCGACGGCCTCGTCGACGCCGACCCCGCCGAGATCCTGGCGGAGGCGCGCGCGCAGCTCGAGCGCTTCCGCGCGCTGCTGGGCCGCGACCCGACGCACTTCGACAGCCACCACCACGCGCAGCGGGTGCCGCAGGTCTTCGCCGCCGTGGTGGCGCTGGCCCGGGAGACGGGCCGACCGGTGCGCCTCGTGGATCCCTGGATGGCCCCCCTCCTGGGCCGCGAGGGGATCCGCACCACCGATCGCTTCGACGAGAGCTTCTGGGACGAGGCCGCGACGCTCGAGACGCTGCTCGGCATCGTCCACTCGCTGCCCGAGGGGACGACGGAGCTGATGAGCCACCCGGGGCTGCTGGACGAGGAGCTGAGCTCGAGCGAGGGCTACGCCGCGCCGCGCGCCCGCGAGCTGGCGGTGCTGACGAGCCCGGCCGCGCGCGAGGCGGTCCGGGCGGCGGGCATCGAGCTCGTGAGCTTCGGCGGCCTGTGACCGGGGTGGTCGCGCCGGAGTACCTCGTGCGCGCGGTCGGCGAGCGCCCGCCGCTCGCGGCCGGCTGGGAGG
>JBGASI010000256.1:0-11009 GCA_044229815.1 Vicinamibacteria bacterium
GGCGGCGGCGGGGCGCGCGCGCCCCGCGAGGCCGAGGGCGCCCCCCGTGGCGAGCGTGCGGGCCAGGAAGGCGCGGCGTGGAGCGGTGTTCGTCATGGGGCCACCTCTTTCCGCCCCCATGTTAGCCGCGGCGGGCCGGCGCGCGGCAGGGAACGTCACTCGCGCTAGACTCCGCGTGCGGCGCCGGCAGGCGGCCCGCGAGGGGGGAGGACGGATGCGGCGCGGGACCCAGGCCGGCTCGTTCGGCTGCTGGATCGCAGTGGTGGGTCTGGCGATCTGCGTCGCGTTGGCGACGGCCGTTTCGTTCCGCGGCGGCCTCCGGCGTCTCCCCGGCCTGGCGGCGCCGCACGGCCCGGAAGAGGCTGACCCCGCCCGGAGCCAGACTGCGGCCCTTGCGCAGCAGCGCCGTCGCCTCGACGCGGAAGCCCGTGCGCTGCGCGACGAGGTGGGCAAGCTGCGCGAGGAGCGCATGAACGCCCGCAAGGAGAGGCTCGCGGTCATCGCCGAGCGCTACCGCAAGGGCGGGCGACGCGAGTACGACCGCATCCTGCTGCGCAACACCTGCCGCTACACGGTGGCCGTCGCGCTGCGCTACCGCGACCTCGACGACCTCTGGGTCAGCCGCGGCTGGTGGGAGGTCCCCGCCGGCGAGTCGCTGACGACCGACGCGATGACGCGCAACCGCATCTTCTACGTCTATGCCGAGAACCAGAAGGTCGGTCGGACCTGGGAAGGGACCGGCGTCGAGGGCTCGCTGGCCCTGACGGTCAGCGACCGCAAGTTCGACGAGATCGAGGGCGACCCCAACGTCTACGACGACCCGCGCACGGTTTCCTTCCTGCGGCGCGAGACGGGGGCGGACTGGGCCGACCAGACCGTGGCTCTCGACTGCCCCGTCGAGCAGGCGCCGACGCCCCGGCCGCGCGCGGAGCAGGCCCCGCGCTAGGGGCGCGCGAGGAAGAGATCGCGCGCGGCGACCCCGCTCGCGGGGTGGTCGGTGAAGTAGCCGTCGACGCCCGCCTCCAGGAACAGCGCGGCCTCGCGCTCGAGGTCGCCCCGCTCGCGCGGGGCCTTTCCCCGGCGCAGCTCGAGCGGCAGGAACTCGTTCTCGGCCCGCAGCGTCCAGACGTGCACGCGCAGGCCGGCGGCGTGCGCGTCGCGCACGAGGCTCGTGGCCGGCAGCAGCCGGCCCGCGGCGTCCCGCGGCAGCACGAGGCCCTTGTGGACCCCGATCGCGCGGGCGTAGCCCGCGATCTCGCGCAGCCCCCCGGGCTGCAGCAGGTCGGCATACGTGCGCGGGTCGCCCGCGCGGGCGACGTCCCACGGCCGCCCGCCGGCGTCGATCAGCTGGACGAGCGGCACCCGCGTCCGGCCGGCCAGCCGGCGCAGGTTGGAGACCTCGAAGGACTGGATGAAGACCGGCGCGTCGGCGCGGTCGAGCCCGTGCCGGCGCAGGGCCGCGAGCAGTGGCTCCTCGAGGGGCAGCCCGCGCTCGGCGAAGTAGGACGGGTGCTTGGTCTCGGGGTACACGCCGAGCGGGCGGCCCCTGCGGTCCGGCGCCGCGTTGACCCGGCCGACCAGCTCCAGCAGCTCCTCGAAGGTGGGAACCGCGAAGCGGCCGTCGAAGCCGGTCCCGCGCAGCAGCGGCAGCCGTTCGCGGGCGCGCAGCGTCCGCAGCTCGGCGAGCGTGAAGTCCTCGCTGAACCAGCCGCTGACCGGAAGGCCGTCGATCGTCTTCGTCGCCCGCCGCGCGGCGAACTCGGGCCGCTCGGCGACGTCGGTGGTGCCGGAGATCTCGTTCTCGTGGCGGCAGACGAGGACGCCGTCCTTCGTCGCCACCAGGTCGGGCTCGACGAAGTCGGCACCCGCGTCGATGCCCATGCGATAGGCCTCGAGCGTGTGCTCGGGCCGCTCGCCGCTCGCCCCGCGGTGGGCGATCACGACCGGCCGTTCGCCGCCGGCTGCGCCGGCCATCGAGCCTCCCAGCGCCAGCGCGCCCAGCAGGACCCGCCTCACCTCGAGCGCGCCCCGGCCGCGCGACCCGCTACTGGAAGCGGACGCTGACGAGCTTGCTCACGCCCGGCTCCTCCATGGTCACGCCGTAGAGCTGGTCGGCGATCGACATGGTCTTGCGCGAGTGGGTGATCAGCACGAACTGCGTCTGCTCCTTCAGGCCCTCGAGCATCTTGACGAAGCGCCCGATGTTCGCGTCGTCGAGCGGGGCGTCGACCTCGTCGAGGATGCAGAAGGGCGAGGGCTTGTACTGGAAGATCGCGAACAGCAGCGAGATCGCGGTCAGCGCCTTCTCGCCACCCGAGAGCAGCATCACGTTCTGCAGCCGCTTGCCCGGCGGCTGCGCCATGATGTCGATCCCGCTCTCGAGCAGGTCCTCCTCGTCGAGCAGCGACAGCCCGGCCGTGCCGCCGCCGAAGAGCTGCCGGAACATCTCGCCGAAGTGCTGGTTGATGATCTGGAAGGCCTCCTGGAAGCGCTCGCGCGAGGCCTTGTCGATCTTGCGGATCGCCTGGTCGAGCTCGGCGATCGAGTCGAGCAGGTCCTGCCGCTGCACGGTCAGGAACGAGTGGCGCTCCTCGAGCTCCTGGGCCTGCTCGACCGCCAGCACGTTCACGGCGCCCATGCGGTCGAGCCGCTCGCGCGCCTCCTGCACCGCCAGCGCGAGGGCCTCGACGTCCTTCGCCCGGTCCTCGTCGCCGAGGGCGGCCGCCGCCTCCGCGGCCGAGTAGCCGACCGCCTGCTGGCACTCGCGCGCGAGGTGGTCGAGGTCGGAGCCCGTGCGGGCGCGCTCGACGTCCACCTCGGTGAGCGCCTCGCGCAGCGTGTCGCGCTCGCGGCGCCTTTCCTTGAGGCCCTGCTCGCGGCCCTCGATCTCGCCGCGGGAGAAGCGCACGCGCTCGTCGGCGACCGCCGTCTCGCCCTGCGCGCGGTCGCGCTCGACGAGGTCCGAGGCCAGCAGCCCTTCGACCTCCGAGAGCTCGCTCGCCAGCGCGTCGCGCCGGGCCGAGGTCTCGCTGCCGCGGGCCCGCGCGCCCTCGATCCGCTGCTCCAGCTCGCGCAGGTCGGCGTCGAGCCGGCGGCACTCGTTCTCGGCGGCCGCCAGCCGCTCGCGCAGCGCCGCGAGCGAGCTGCGCGCCTCGGCGTGGCGCGCCTGCGCCGCCTCGGCCGCGGCGCGCGCCTCGGCGACCAGCGTGCCGAGCTCCGCCATCCGGCGCTGGCCGAGCTCGCGCTCGGCCTCCGCCGTGCCGAGCGCCTGCTCGATCTCGGCCAGCTTCACGGCGGCGGCGGCGCGCTCCTGCTCGGCCTGCGCGCGCTCCGGGTCGAGGATGCCGGCCTTGCGGGCGAGGCGGGTCTTCTCCTCGTCCGCCGTCTGCAGCTCGTGGCGCACCGCGACGAGGTCCTTCTCGGCGCCGTGGATGCGCTCCTCGAGCGAGCGCGCCTCGGCGGCGGCCGCCGCCGCGAGCGCGACCGCTTCGGCCGCGGAAGCGCGCAGCGCGACGAGCCGCTCCTCCGCCTCCTGCTGGCGCGCCGCGACCTCCTTGACCTCACGGCGCGGGGCCAGCAGGCCCTTGACGCCGCGGCCGCCCTCGACCATCGCCCCGCGCAGCGTCTCGCCCTCGAGGGTGACGACGGCCACCGGCCCCTGGCGCGAGACGACCTCGAGCGCCTCCTCGAGCGTCGCGACCACGAGCGCGTCGGGCAGCGCGGCGCGGATCCTCTCCGCGTGCGGCCCGGACACGCGGTAGAAGTCGGAGAGCAGCCCGAGCGCCTTCGTCTCGGCGCGCGCGATCTCGCGCAGCGGCCCGCAGTCGTTGCGGGTGCGCGCGGAGGCGAGCGGCAGGAAGGCGCCGCGGCCGGCCCCGGAGGACTGCAGCCAGCGGATCCCGTTCAGGGCCTGGGCCGCGTCGGGCACGAGCACGGCCTGCAGCCGCTCGCCCAGGAACGCCTCGAGCGCGCGCTCGTGCTCGGAGCCGGTCTCGAGCGCGTCGGCCACGACCCCGATCACCTCGAGCCCCTCGGGCCGGGCCAGCAGGGCGCGCACGCCCTCGTCGAACGCCGAGTGCGTCGCGACCATCTCCTCGAGCGAGGCGCGGCGCCCGGCCAGGCTGTCGCGCTCGCTCTGCAGCGTGTCGGCCTCGCGGCCGAGGGCCTGCCCGCGCGTGCGCGCCGCGTCGGCGCGCGCGGTGGCGTCGTTGCGGCCCGCCACCAGCTCCGCCACCAGCGACTGCGCCTCGGCGCCGCGCGCGAGCGCGGCCTCGCGCACGCCGTGGACCCGCGCGCGCTCGCGCTCGAGCTCCTCGCGCTCGCTGCCGAGCTTGAGCAGGTCGGCCGCCGCGCGCTCCGCGGTGCCGGCGACCGAGGCGCGCGTGTTCTGCAGCGCCGCCATCCGGCCCATCAGCCCGACCTGCGCCTCGCGCGTGCGCTCGAGCTCGCGCTCGGAGCCGCCCTGGCGCAGGGCGGCGTCCGCCACGGCGGCCTCGGCCGCGCGCAACTCCTGCTCGGCGACGGCGAGCTGGGCGCGCAGGGCCTGCTCCTCCTCGCGCCGCGCGGCGAGCCCTTCCGTCAGCGGCCCGACCCGGGCCACCAGCTCCTGCTCCTCGCCCGCGGCCTGCTCGGCGCGCAGCGTCGTCTCCGCGATCTGCTGCTTGCAGTAGCCGCTGCGGCCCTGGTGGCGGTCGACGGCGAGCGTCAGCTCGCCGAGGCGCCCGCGCGCGGCCTCGAGCGTCGCCTCGAGCTCGTAGAGGTCCTGCCGCCGCGCCTCGAGCTGCGCCTCCTCGCTGTCGAGGGCGACGCTGGCCGCGCGCTCGCGCTCGGCCTCGGCCTCGTGGCGCTGCCCGAGGACGCCCGCGCGCTCGACCAGCTCCTCGAAGCGGCGGCCGAACACCACGCGCTCGACGGCCTGCATCTCCTCCTTGACCGCGCGCCAGCGCCGGGCCTTGGCGGCCTGGCGCTTGAGGCTCTCGAGCTGCTTCTCGACCTCGTTGACGATGTCGTTGACGCGCAGCAGGTTCTGCTGCGCGGCCTCGAGCTTGAGCTGCGTCTGGCGCCGGCGGGCCTTGTACTTCGTGATGCCGGCGGCCTCCTCGATGATCGCGCGGCGGTCCGCGGGCTTGCTCGAGAGGATCTGGCCGATCTTGCCCTGCTCGATGATCGAGTAGGCCTTCGAGCCGAGGCCGGTGTCCATGAACAGCTCGTGGATGTCGCGCAGGCGACACACCTTGCCGTTCATCAGGTACTCGCTCTCGCCGTTCCTGTAGAGCCGGCGCGTCACCGTGCACTCGGGCGCGCCGTCGGGGCTGTTGCCGTTGAGGCCGGAGACCTTGAGGTTCACCTCGGCCATCTGCAGCGGCTGCCGGCTCGAGCTGCCGTTGAAGATCACGTCCTCCATCGACGTGCCGCGCAGGCTCTTGGCGCTCTGCTCGCCCAGCACCCAGTTGATGGCGTCGGAGATGTTGCTCTTGCCGCAGCCGTTCGGACCCACGATGCCCGTGACTCCGCCCTTGAAAGAGACCTCCTGCCGATCGCAAAAGCTCTTGAAACCGACGATTTCGACCGAGTCGAGACGCATCGAGCCCAGGACAATACCCCCTAGATGTTGTGCAACTATCGGAATCTAGCACAATGCGCAGGGCCCGGGGGGAGTTTCGGCGCACCTCGGGAAGAGACTGAGCCGCAGGGACTTCGAGGCGCCGCATCGGGAGGATTGACGCTCGCCCCGTGGCGGGCCTAGCATCTGCGCGGAAGGCGTCCCCGCCGCGTCCTTCCGCAAGGCACTTTAGCGCGCTCGCCGCACCCAACAGACGGGACGGGAGGTACCTCATGAAGCGCTGGTCCTGGCTGCTCGTTGCCGCCCTCGCCGTGTCCCCCGCGATCGCCGACGACAAGAAGAAGGACGACAAGAAGGGCAAGGAGGCGCCGGCCGCCACGGCGGCCGCCGTGCAGGACGCCGTGGCCGCCGCCGAGGCCAAGCTCGCCGCCGGCGACGCCGACGGCGCGGTCGCGCTGCTCGACAAGGCGATGGCCACCGATCCGAAGGCGGCCTTGCGCCTCGGCGTCCTGCGCGAGGGCCGCGGCGAGCTGGACCTCGCGGTCGACGCGTACAAGGTGGCGGCCGAGAAGCTGAGCGGGCCCGCGAAGGGCGAGGCGCTCGGGCGCATGGCGGTCGTCCAGGACTCGCGCGGGATGGCCGAGGCGGGGGCGAGCGCCGAGGCCGCCGTGGCGGCCGACGCCGAGGGCGCGTGGCCCACGATCGCGCTGTCGTATCGCCGCGCCCACGAGGGCAAGGCCGACGAAGCCGTCGC
This sequence comes from Vicinamibacteria bacterium, assembly GCA_044229815.1. Taxonomy (GTDB): domain Bacteria; phylum Acidobacteriota; class Vicinamibacteria; order Fen-336; family Fen-336; genus DATBSL01. The sequence goes on from JBGASI010000256.1 coordinate 6,318, forward strand.
GCTCGCGCAGAAGGCCGTCGCCGCCGGCGCCGGGGCCGGCGCCCAGGCGGCGCTCGGGCACGCGCTCGAGGCGAAGGGCGACCTGGCCGGGGCGGAGGCCGCCTACCGCGAGGCGCTGACGGCGGACCCGAAGGCGCTCGCGCCGATCGTCGGCCTCGCCACCGTGCTGCGCCAGACGAACCGCGCGGCCGAGGCCGAGCCGATGCTCAACAAGGTGATCGACGCCTCGCCGGGCGCGGTCGAGGCCTACAAGGAGCGCGCGCGCGTCCGCATCGCGCTCGGCCGCTCGCAGGACGCGCTCGGCGATGCGAACCTCGCGGCCGCCATGGGCGAGAACGACCCGACTGCCCAGAAGCTCGTGCTCGAGGTGAAGGTGGCCCGCGCGCTGCAGGCGCTCGGCGAGGGCCAGACCGACCTCGCCGTGCAGGACCTGACGGCCCTGCGCGACCAGAACCCCGACGCGGGCACGGTGCGCCTCGGTCTGGGCCGCGCGCAGATCGCGCGCCGCGACTCGAGCCGAAGAACGCCGAGGCCCAGTACCAGCTCGGCTACGTGCAGCAGGTGATGAAGCAGAACGCCGCCGCGGCCGTCGGTCCCTACGAGCAGGCGGTCGCGCTCGAGCCCGGCAACGCCCTGTTCCGCACGAGCCTCGGCTCCGCGCTCGTCGACGCGGGCCAGCTCGACCGCGCGGTCGCGGAGCTGACTCGGGTGACGTCGAGCGAGGGCTACGCGGGCTCGCAGGCCTGGTTCCTGCTCGGCGCCGCGCACCTCAAGGCCAGCCGGTTCAAGGACGCGGTGCCCGCGCTCGAGAAGTCGCTGGCGGTGAAGCCCGACAACGGCACGGCCGAGGGCTTCCTGGCCTGGTCGTACTTCGGGCTCAAGGACGCGGCGGGCTTCAAGGCCCACGGCGCCAAGGCGAAGGCCCTCGGCTTCAAGGACCCGGGCCTGTTCGAGCGGCTCGCCAAGGTCGAGGCCGGACAGGCGATCAAGTAGGGGTGCGCCTCCACACGCGGGGCGAGGCGCTGCGCGCGCTCGCCCGCCCCGTGCTCCTGGCCGCCTGGGCGCTCGTCTTCTGGGGCACCCTGCTCCTGGCGGTGGCGGCCTTCGACGTCCTGGGCGAGGGCCTCGTGCCGGTCCTCGCCCGCCTGCTGCCGGCCCATGGCGCCTCGCTCTGGGCCTGGCTCAACGCCGTCTCCTGCCTGCTCGCGCTCGTCGCCTGGGCCGTCGTGGCGGCGCTGGTCGTTCGGCGGGCCCGGGACGGCGAGGACGACGAGCCCTCCAGCTCCTGACGCACCCGGCGGAGTCGCCGCGGCCGGGCCGACTTTCGAGGCCCTGGGGGCTTGACAAAAGACATCAAAGTGATATCATATTGATAGACGGACGGAGACCCATGGAACACCTCACGCCTTGCCCCAACTGCCAGGGAACGACGCTGTACGAGAGCGGGCCGGTCAGCTCGGGGGGCGGTCACGCCCCGACCTACCTGCCCGGGCTCGGCCCCTGGTACCGCTCCGCGCGGTTCGTGCTCGTCGTCTGTCGCGACTGCGGGCTCACCCGCTTCTTCGCGCAGCCGGAGGCGAGGACGAAGCTCAAGGAGTCGCGTCGGTGGAAGCCGGTGGCGCCGTCCGCTCGAGGAGGAGTGCGATGATCCGGGAGAGGGAGACGAAGACCGCGTCGGGCCTGACCATGCTGGTGCTGCTCCTGCTCCTGCTGGCAGCCGGCGTCGCGGGCCTGGTCCACGCGATCCGCGACCAGCACGTGAGCTGGCTGCTGGCCTCGATCGCGCTGATCGTGGTCGACACCGTGGCGCTCGCCGGGCTGTTCACGGTCGCGCCGAACGAGGGCCAGGTGCTGCAGCTGTTCGGCTCGTACCGCGGCACGGCCAGGGAGGAGGGGCTGCGCTGGGCCAACCCCTTTCTCACCAAGAAGCGCATCTCGCTCCGCGTGCGCAACTTCGAGAGCGCGCACCTCAAGGTGAACGACACCGACGGCAACCCGATCGAGATCGCGGCGATCGTGGTCTGGCGCGTGGTCGACACCGCCGAGGCCGTCTTCGAGGTCGACGACTTCGAGCACTACGTCAAGGTGCAGACCGAGTCCGCGGTCCGCAACCTCGCGACGCACTACCCCTACGACGCCCACGACGGACAGCTGTCGCTGCGCGGCAGCACCGACGAGGTCGCCAAGCGCCTCAACGAGGAGATCCAGGCGCGCCTCGCCAAGGCCGGCGTGCAGGCGATCGAGGCGCGCATCAGCCACCTGGCCTACGCCCCCGAGATCGCGGCGGCCATGCTGCGGCGCCAGCAGGCCGGCGCCATCATCGCCGCCCGCCAGCGCATCGTCGAGGGCGCGGTCGGCATGGTCGAGATGGCGCTCGACCTGCTGCAGAAGAGCGACAAGGTGCACCTCGACGAGGAGCGCAAGGCGGCCATGGTCTCGAACCTGCTGGTCGTGCTGTGCGCCGACCGCGAGGTCCAGCCGGTCGTCAACACGGGGACGCTCTACCAATAGAGCCGCGACGCCCATGGCCGAGCGCAAGCCGTTTCTCCTCCGCATCGACCGGGACGTGCTGGAGGCGGTCCAGCGCTGGGCCAACGACGACCTGCGCAGCCTCAACGCGCAGATCGAGTTCCTGCTGCGGCGGGCGCTGCAGGCCGAGGGGCGCGGCGGCCCCGGGCCGGGCGCCCGTCGCGGCGGCGCGCCGCGCGGGGAAGGCGAAGGCCCGTCCGGCGGGGAGTGAGCGGCCGCACCCCGGGGCGTTGACAAGCCTCGGCCTCGGCGCACAATGACCTCGTGTCGATCCCGACCTTCCGCGAGGTCCACGAGGAGATCAGCGCCCAGCTGCGCGAGCAGGGCTACCTCGCGGCGATCCTCGTGGACATCGGCTCGCTCGCGCAGATCGAGCGCGTCTTCGGCGGCGCGGCGTTCCGCAGCCTGCGCGACCAGCTCGACCCGCTGCTCCTGGAGATGCGCGAGCGCTTCCGCCAGGACGACCTGCTGACGCGCGACGAGCGCGAGGGCGACCGCTTCCTGCTCTTCCTGGCCGGGCCGCGCCACGGCGAGACGCCCTTCCGCTCCGACAACCTGCGCAAGCTCGTGGACCGCGTCGAGGAGTTCCTGACCCCGCGCGTCGGCCGCCTGACGCTGCCCTACCTGCGCGAGCGCCCGCTGCTCGGCACCGGCTACGGCGTCGTGCTCTGGAGCCCGCTCGAGAGCCCCGAGCGCCAGGTGCTGCGCCTCGTCGAGGACGCGGTGACCTCGGCCGCCATGCGCGGCAGTCTCCGCGACCGCGACCAGCGCGAGCGGCTGCTGGAGATCATCCAGAACCGCGAGGTCTGGACGGCCTTCCAGCCGATCGTCGACCTCGCCGGCGGCCGGCGGATGGGCTGGGAGGGGCTGTCGCGGGGGCCGCGCGGCTCGGACGTGGAGAGCCCGACGATCCTGTTCGGCCGCGCCGCGCGCTACGCGGTGACCGAGGAGCTGGAGCGCGCCTGCCGCCGCCAGGCCTTCCTCGACTGGAAGGTCCTCGGCCAGGGCGGGCGCCTCTTCCTCAACACGGTGCCGGCGACCATCCGCGACACCAGCTTCATCGGCCGCGGCGTCCTCGACTACCTCGGCCCCGACCTCGAGCCCTCGGCGGTCACGCTCGAGATCACCGAGCGCCAGGTGATCGAGAACCTCAACCTGTACCGCGAGGCGATGCACTCCTTCACGGACCTCGGCTTCTCCTTCGCGATCGACGACGTGGGCGCGGGCTATTCCGGGCTCGAGACCTGCGCCGTGCTGCGCCCGGCCTACCTCAAGATCGACATCGCGCTCGTGCGCGACGTGCACCAGAAGAAGGTCAGCCAGCAGGTGGTGAAGGCCATCCTCGACATGGGCGAGGGGCTCGGCGCCGAGGTGATCGCCGAGGGGATCCAGACGAAGGACGAGTCCGAGGTGCTGCGCGGCCTCGGCGTGCGCTGGGGCCAGGGCTACTTCTTCGCGCGCCCGGTCGACCCCTACGCCGCCCGCCCGGCCGACCCGCCGCTGGCCGCCTGCTAGCGCTTCGGCGCGCGCTCCGCGGGCATCCCGGGCACGATGCCGTGCTCGCTCTTCAGCCGCTCGAGGGCGGCGATGCGCACCGGGCGGCGCACGTCGTGGTCGACGGGCCGGTAGCCGTCCTCGTGCTCGAGCAGCTCGGCGCGCGCCATCAGCCGGTCGCGGTCGATCAGCAGCTCCGCGCGGCTCGTGCCGACGAGGTTGTTCTCGCGGCTCATGATGATCGCCTCCTCGGGGCAGGCGTCGACGCAGAAGCCGCAGTAGACGCAGCGCAGCAGGTCGATCTCGAAGCGCGTGGGGTACTTCTCGATGGTCTTCTCGGGGCGCTCGCCGGCCTCGATGTAGATGCACTCGGCCGGGCAGGCCGTGGCGCACATGTAGCAGGCCACGCACTTGGGGGTGTCGTCGGCCCGCACCGTGAGCACGTGCACGCCGCGGTAGCGGGTCGAGACGCTGCGCTTCTGCTCCGGGAACTGCACGGTGGCGGCCTGGCCGCCGAAGAGCGTGCGCACCAGGTTCATGAAGGTGATCTTCATGTCGGTGAAGATCGGCGCGATGCCCGGCTTCGTGTCGCGGTTGACGGTGACGACCTTGGCAGCCAAGTCGAGCCTCCTCAGGCGCGCGCCTCGGCCGCGGCCGGGGCGCCTGCGT
>JBGASI010000257.1:0-6790 GCA_044229815.1 Vicinamibacteria bacterium
ACGCACGAGGAGATCGCGACGCTGTTGGACCTGGCCACCGGGACGTCCAAGGCGCAGCTGCACCGCGCCCGGCGGCTGTTGCGGGAGGTACTCGAATCATGACGTGCCAGGAGCTGGACGCGCGGCTCGACGACTGGATGGACGGGGCGCTCGACACCGCCGCGGCCGCGGCCGTCGAGGAGCACCTCGCGGGCTGCGGGGCCTGCCGCGAGGCCGAGCGGAAGCTGCGGCAGGTGGTGGCCCACGCCACGGCGCTGCCGCGCTCGATCGCGCCGGCGCGCGACCTGTGGCTGGGCATCGAGCGGCGGGTCGGCCGCGGCTCGGCCTGGGCCCGCCTCTCCGCCTGGGGCCAGCCGCTCGCGCTGGCCGCCGCCGCCGTGGTCGCGATCGGGTCGGCCGCGGTCCTCTGGCGCGCGCGCCCGGCCGCGCCGGCGCGCGTGGCCGAGATCCCGGCCGGCGAGATCCGGCTCGAGAACGTCTCGCTCGGCGGCCCGGCGGTGGCCGACCCGGAGCTCGCCCGCGCCGAGCGCGACTACGAAGCCGCCGCCAACGCGCTGCTCGAGGCCCTGCAGGCGCGCCGGCAGCAGCTGCCGCCGGACGAGATCGCCCGCGTCGAGGGCCACCTGCAGGTGATCGACCGCGCCCTGGGCGAGGTGCGCCAGGCGCTGGCGAAGGACCCGGCGAGCTTCGAGCTCAACCGAATGCTGTTGCGAACGCACCGCAAGAAGGTCGACGTGCTCCGTCAGGTCGTCCGACTCTCGACGGCGCTTTGAGAATTTGAGAGGAGCAAGACAATGAAGCGCGCAGCGCTCGCACTCGTCGCGGCCACCTTCCTGCCCGCGGTCCTCGCGGCCCAGACGGCGGTCGACCAGAAGCACCCGGCGACGCCGGACGGCAGCGTGAGCATCGAGAACACGGCCGGCTCCACGAAGGTCACGGGTTGGGACCGGCCCGAGGTCCAGGTCAGGGGCACCGTCTGCGCGAAGTGCGAGCTCTCCCTGACCGGCAAGGACAAGGAGGTCCACGTGGAGATCGAGTCGCACCACGTCAACCCGATGTCCGGCAAGAGCGAGATCGAGGTGTTCGTGCCGGCGGGCAGCTCGCTCAGCGTCGAGGGCTTCTCGGCCACGATCACGATCGCGGGCGTGTCCGGCAGCGTCAGCGCCGAAACCGTGAACGGCTCGATCAGCCACGCCGGGCCGTCGAAGGACACCAGCCTGCAGAGCGTGAACGGAACCGTCGAGACGACCCGCGCCTCCGGCCGGGTGGAGGCCGAGGCCGTCAACGGCACGGTCACGGTGCGCGACTCCTCGGGAGAACTGACGGCCTCGACCGTCAACGGCAAGCTGACGATCGCCGGCGGCTCGTTCACCCGCGCCGCGCTCGAGACGGTGGCGGGCACGATCCGCTTCGAGGGCGCGCTCGCGGCGAAGGGCACGCTCGGCGTCGAGAGCGTGAGCGGGACGGTCGACCTCCTGTTCCCGGCCGGCTTCGGGGCCGACTTCTCGGTCTCGACCTTCAGCGGCGCGATCACGAACGAGCTCGGGCCGGCGGCGAAGAAGTCGAGCGAGTGGACGCCGCAGAAGGAGCTGAGCTTCACGAGCGGGGCAGGCGGCGCGCACGTGACGGTCGAGACGCTCTCGGGCGCGGTGAGCCTCCTCAAGCGACCGTAGGCGCGCGGCGGGCGATGCGGGCGGGGGGCCGGCAACCAACGGGAGACCAGGTGATGAAGCGATTCACGACGGCGGTGGCGGCGCTCGCGGCGGCGCTGGTGGCGGCGCCTTGCCTGGCGGCCGAGCCGGAGTTCCACTGGCAGGGCGCGCTCGGGGCCGGCAAGGCGATCGAGATCAAGGGCGTCAACGGCGGGATCACCGCCGTCGGCGCGGCGGGCGGCCCGGTGGAGGTCACGGCCGTGAAGAAGGGCCGCAAGAGCGAACCCGCCTCGGTGAAGATCGAGGTGGTCGAGCACCCGGGCGGCGTGACGATCTGCGCGGTGTACCCGGCCGTCGACGGCAGGGCGAACGAGTGCGTCCCCGGCAAGGGGGGGCGCATGAGCGTGCGCGACAACGACGTCAACGTGGAGTTCCGCTTGCAGGTACCCGCGGGCGTGCGCTTCGTCGGGCGAACCGTCAACGGCGGCGTCTCGGCCAGGGCCATCACGGCCGACGCCGAGGCCGAGACCGTCAACGGCGGCGTCGAGCTCGAGGCGACCGGCACCGCGCGGGCGACCACGGTGAACGGCGGCATCACCGCGCGGCTCGGGCGCAACGACTGGGAGGGCGCGCTCAAGCTGTCGACCGTGAACGGGGGCATCGAGATGACGGTGCCCGCGGGCCTCAACGCCGAGCTCAAGGCCTCGACGGTCAACGGCGGCATCGAGACCGACTTCCCGCTGACCGTACAGGGACGCCTCTCGAAGCGCCGGCTCGAGGGCACGATCGGTTCGGGCGGCCGGCTGCTCGAGCTGAGCACCGTCAACGGCGGGATCGGGCTGCGCAAGGCCGGCGCGAGCAAGGCCGAGCGCTAGGCGCGCCGCGATGAGGGCCAGCGCGGCGGTCGTGCGTGGCGTCTCGCCGTCACTCGCCCGCTGCGAGCTGACGTACCTCGAGCGAAAGCCCGTCCTGCTCGCACTCGCGCTCGCCCAGCACCAGGCCTACGCGGACCTGCTGCGCGCGCTGGGCCTCGAGCTGCTCGAGCTGCCGGCGGACCCGGAGCTGCCCGACTGCTGCTTCGTCGAGGACCTGGCGATCGTCCTCGACGAGGCGGCGCTGCTGACGATGCCGGGCGCCCCTTCCCGGCGCGGCGAGCGCCCGGCGGTCGAGCAGGCGCTGCGCGCGCGGCGGCGGCTGGAGCGGGTCGAGCTGCCGGCGACAATCGAGGGGGGCGACGTGCTGCGGCTCGGTCGCACGCTCTTCGTGGGCCGCTCCGCGCGCACGAACGCCGCCGGGATCGAGGCGCTGCGGGCCTTCGCCGAACCGCTCGGCTACCGCGTCGTGCCGGTGGAGCTGCGCGGCTGCCTGCACCTCAAGAGCGCGGCCAGCGAGCTCGACGATGCCCGCGTCTTGGCGAACCCGGCCTGGGTCGACCCGCGCGCGCTGGCGCCGTTCGAGGTCGTGCCGGTCGCGCCCGAGGAGCCCGGGGCCGCGAACGTCCTCCGCGTCAACGCCACGCTGGTCGCCCACCCCGGCTTCCCGCGCACGTTCGAGCGCCTGGCCGCGCTGTCTCTCGACCTGCGGCCGCTCGACGTCTCCGAGTTCCTCAAGGCCGAAGCGGCGCTCACCTGCAAGAGCCTGCTGCTGGCCTGAGCCACCCGGCAGACGTTCATCCCCGCCGCTTGCCCGCCGCGGCACGGCCGGCGTAGGCTCCATGGGCGGCCGGAACCTTCGGCCGGGAGGACGCCGTGCTCGCCGCCGGGGAGGTCGTGCTCGAGGTTCTCGGGGCGCGCCGCCTGTTCGCGGGCGGTCGCGGTCTGGACGGCGCGGATCTGCGCCTGCTCGGCGGTGAGATCTACGCGCTGCTCGGGCCCAACGGCGCCGGCAAGACGAGCCTCGTGCGCGCGGTGTGCGGCCGGCTCCGGCTCGAAGCCGGCGAGGTCCGGCTGCTCGGCGGCGACCCGCGCCGCGACCGGTCGCTGCGTCGGCGGCTCGGTCTCGTGCCGCAGGAGATCGCCCTCTACCCCGACCTCAGCGTGCGCGAGAACCTCGCGCTGTTCGCGCGCCTCGCCGGCCTGCCGCGCCGCGAGGTCCGGGCGGCCGTCGCCGAGGGCCTCGCCTGGGCGACGCTCGACGACCGCGCCGACAGCCTGGTCGGCACGCTCTCCGGCGGCCAGAGGCGGCGCGCGAACCTCGCAGCCGGAGCGCTGCACCGGCCCGACGTGCTGCTGCTCGACGAGCCGACCGTCGGCGTCGATCCCGCCGCGCGCGAGCGCCTGCACGCGATGCTGCGCGAGTTGCGCGCGCGCGGCACCGCGATCCTGCTCGCGACGCACGACCTCGACCAGGCGACGGAGCTGGCCGACCGCATCGGCATCCTCGTCGACGGCCGCGTCGCCGCCGAAGGCACGCTCCAGCGGCTGGTGGCCACTGCCTTCGGCGGGCGCCGGGAGCTGAGCGTGCAGCTCGCGCGGGAGCCGGACGCGGCCGCCGCGGCCGCGCTGGCCGCCGAGGGGCTGCGGGCCGGACGTCAGGCGCGCGAGTGGTCCGGGCGGGTCGAAGGAGACCTCGCGTCGCTGCCCGAGTTCGGCCGGCGCATGGCAGCGGCCGGCGTGCCCGTGGCGGAGGTGCGCCTGCGCGAACCCGGGCTGCGCGGCGTCTACTTCCACGTCGCCGGCCGGGAGCTCGACGCGTGAGCGGCGTCGTCTTCCGGGCAATGGCTCTCGGCTTCGCGCGCGACCGCGGCGCGCTGGCGATGAGCCTCGGCCTGCCCGTGGTCGTGTTCCTCGTGTTCGCGGCGATCTTCTCCGGCGCCTCCGGCGAGCAGCTCCGCGTCAAGGTCGCGCTGGCCGACGAGGTGCGCTCCGACGACACGCGCCGTCTGGCCCGAGCCCTGGCGCGCGACGCCGCCATCGAGTTGGTCGGCGAAGGCCTGACGCCGCTCGCGGTGCGCGAGCGCGTCCGCGCGGGCAGCGCCGACGGCGGCGGGGTCCTGCGCGCGGGCGGACGCGCGCTGCGCGACGTGGGCGGCTACGGCAAGGCGCCGGTCGTGATCGTGGTCGACCCCGTACGCGCGGTCGCCGCGCAACTCATCGAAGGCCTGCTGCAGAAGGCCTACTTCGGCGCGCTGCCGGACGTCGCGCTCTCCGGCGTGGCCGAGGTGCTGCCGGACGGCGTCGTGACGCTCACGCCCGAGCCGGAGGACGAGCTGCGGCGAGAGATCGGTCGCCTGCGCAAGGAGACGCTCGACGCGGAGCGTGCCGGCCGCAGCGGCGCGGGAGCGCTCGAAGCGCTCGTCGAGCGCGAGACCGTGGCCCAGCCGGCGCGCGCCCGCGGGCAGGTCGCCTACTACGCGGGGGCGATCGCGGTACTGTTCCTGCTCTTCTCGGCGGTGCACGGGGCGCTGTCGCTGCTCGAGGAGCGCGAGACGGGCATTCTCGACCGGCTGCTGGCCGGCCCCGCCGGCGTCGCGGCGCTCCTCGGCGGCAAGCTGGCCTTCCTCGTGGCCCAGGGCACGGTGCAGGTCACGGTGATCTTCGTGGCGGCCTGGCTGCTGTACGGGGTGGACCTGCCGGGCCACCTCGGCCCGTGCCTCCTGGTGAGCGTCGCCGCGTCGTTCTCCGCCGCGGGCCTTGCACTCGCCCTGACCACGGCCTGCGCCACGCGGCGCCAGGCGCAGGCCTTCGCGAACGTGTCGATCCTGATCCTCTCCGCGCTCGGCGGCAGCATGGTGCCGCGCTTCTTCATGCCGCCGCTGCTGCAGAAGATCGGCTGGGCGACGCCGAACACCTGGGCGCTCGAGGCGTACGCGGCGGTGTTCTGGCGCGGGCAGGGCCTGGCGCAGCTCCTGCTGCCGGTCGGTCTGCTGCTGGCCTCCGGGGTGGCGGGCGCGCTCGTGGCGCTGCGCCTCGCGCGCCGCCACGAGGCGCTCTGAGTACAATCGAACGGTAGCCCATGCAGGCACTGGCGGCGGCGGCGATCGGCGTGGCGACGTTTCTGGGCATGGAGGCCGTCGCCTTCCTGATGCACCGCCACCTGATGCACGGGCCGCTGTGGTTCCTGCACGAGTCCCACCACCGGCCACGGCGCGGCCTGCTGGAGTGGAACGACCTGTTCGGGCTGTTCTTCGCCGTGCCCTCGATGGTGCTGATCCACCTGGGTACCCACGGCCGCCCGTTCGCGCTCGCGGTGGGCCTGGGCATGACCGCGTACGGTGCCGCGTACTTCGGCTTCCACGACGTGATCGTTCACCGCCGCGTGCGCACGCGCTACGTTCCGAGCCACCCCTATCTCAAGCGGATCGTGCGCGCGCACCTCGTGCACCACCGCACGCTGACCCGCGAGGGCGCCGTCTCGTTCGGCTTTCTCTACGCGCGCGAGCCAGCGCCGGCCGCCACGACGCCTCAGCCCGCCGACTGAGGGCGAGGGGCGGGGCTCAGAACGCCGTCTCGTCGAGCGAGGCGCCGGGGGTCCACCGGCCGCGGCGCGGCGGGTGCCGCCGCCGCCGGCCGAGCGTGACGGCAACCACCGCCGTGCCGAGGCCGCGCCCGAGCCAGAGCGCCTTGCGGGCCGGGGACACCGAGCAGCGCTCGTCCCAGGCCCTGCGCGCGCGGGCGAGCACCAGGCTGCCGATCTCCTTGTAGACGCCGCGCGCCACCGCCACCGCCCACGCCGAGCGGAACGGCAGGCGCTCGACGCCGAGGTCGGCGGAGGCGTAGTAGAGCTCCGCTTCCCCGAGCAGGCAGCCGACGACGCCCGCCAGCGCCTCGCGGTGCCGCGGGTCGGCGAGTTCCTCCGGGGGGATGCCGGAGTGGCGCAGCCAGGACAGCGGCAGGTAGACCCGGCCGACGCGGGCGTCCTCGACCACGTCGCGAGCGATGTTCGTCAGCTGCAGCGCGATCCCCAGGTCCGCGGCACGCCGTCGCGCGGCCTCCTCCCGCACGCCCATGACGTGCGACATCATCAGGCCGACGACGCCGGCCACGTGGTAGCAATAGGCGAAGACGTCGTGCAGCGTCTCGTAGCGGCGGCCCTCGACGTCCATCGCGAAGCCTTCCAGCAGCTCGAGCGGGTAGACGTGCGGGATCGCGTGCTCCTGCACGACGCGTCGCAGCGCCTCGAACACGGGGTCCGGGACC
>JBGASI010000258.1:0-6789 GCA_044229815.1 Vicinamibacteria bacterium
GCGGCCCACCGCCAGGATCCGGCCATCGCGCACGAGCACGGTCCCGCGCTCGAGCGTTCCCTGCGGCGAGACGGTGAGGACGGTGCCGCCGACGATGGCGAGCGTCCGCCCGGCCGCGAGCGGCGGCGGCGACGCCGGCAGGGGAGGCAGCGCGGCCTCCGGCTTCGGCGCGGCGTCCGGCTTCGCGGCGGGCTCGTCGCGCCTGCCCTCGCGTCCGCCCTCTTTCGCCTCGGGCTCGTAGAGCCGCCCGTCCACGAAGACGTAACGCGCGCGCGTGTCCTTCGCGAACGGCTCGCCCGACCACGCGACCACGTTCGCGATCTTCCCCGGCTCGAGGCTGCCGAGGCGGTCGCCGAGGGAGAGGGCCTCGGCGGCGCCGAGCGTGGCCGCGCGCAGCGCCGCCTCGGCGGGCAGGCCGTGCTCGACGGCCCTGCGGATCCCGGCGACGTAGTCGGGCGCCCAGGCCGAGGCCAGGCCGAAGACGACGCCGGCGCGCGCGAGGGCGGCGGGGTTCTCCTCGGCCTCGCGGATGCGGCGGCGCTCCTGCTCCTCGTCCCCGGCGCCGAGCGCTCCCCCGGCGCGCGGCGGGTCGAAGTTCACGCCCACGACGAGGGGCACCCGGCGGCTCTTCAGCAGGTCGACGAGCCGGCCGGCCTGCGGGGCGTTCGCGAGCACGACGCGCAGCTTCCACTCGTCGGCGAGGGCGAGCGCGCGCCGGACGTCGTTCTCGCCGTTGCAGGTCACCACGAGGGGCAGCCGGCCCGCGAGCGCCTCCTGCCAGGGCAGGAGCGCCGGGTCGTAGCGGGGCCGCTTCCGGCCGAGGGGCGCGCGGTTCCAGGCGGCCCAGGCGTCGCGCGCGTGGGTGGCGTCGGCCAGGGACTGGCGCACGTAGGCGATCGTCCCCATCAGCGAGTCGGGGTACTGGCGCGACAGGGAGGCCATGTGCAGGTGCAGCGCCGCCGGCTGGCGCAGCACCATGCTCTCCGGGCGCTCGCCGGAGAGGTTCAGGATCGCGCTCTGGCCGGGCAGCACGCCCTCCTTCGGGACGACGAGGGCCGTGGTGACGCCCGCGTCGCGGGCCTTCGCGACCGCGGCGGTGTCGCCGACGCGGTCGAGCGAGAGCGCCTGCGGCGAGAGCAGGCTCGTCGAGGCCGGCGCGGGCGCGCTCGCCGCGCCGCGGCCCCTCGCGGCGCTCGGCGCGGGCGGCAGGCCGATGCCCGAGAGCGCGTCGACGAGGCCGGGGGTCACCACCAGGCCCGCGCCGTCGATCACGCGCGCGCCCGGGGGCGCCGTGACGTCGGGACCCACCGCCGCGATCAGGCCGTCGCGCAGCACGATCGTGGCCCGCTCGTAGACGGCCCCCGTCACCGTCACGACGCGCGCGCCGACGATCGCGTGGGTGTCGGCCTGCTGGGCCGGGAGGACAGCGGGCAGGGCGAGGGCGGCAGCCAGGATCGCCAGGCGTCTCATCGGGCCTCCATGCGTGCTACGGGAGGCCGAGTCTACAACGGCGGATGGCTCGCACCAATCGCGGGCGGCGTGCAGCGGTACCTCTCTCCCGTTCGGCGTCGCCCTTAATCGAATAACCCTGACAAACGCGATCAGAAAGCGCATTTGTCAGGGTAGAATGCGTTATGGAGCAGGCGGTCAGGAAGATCCTACTTCGCGATAACCCATGGCTGGAGAACGGGAAAGCGCTGCAGGGATGGCTCGAGTCGAGGCTTCCACGCCGCTACACTCCCCGCGCCGTCGTGGCAGCGAATAGGGCTCGCTGGCGTGAGCCTGAGCTGGCGCATCTCGTCGTCGGTCCCCGGCAGGCGGGCAAGTCCACCGCCATCTGGGCCCATCTCGCAGCCATCGGGGCCCCCGTCCTCTTCGTGGACTGCGAGCAGCCGCGACTTCGCGAGTGGTGTCGGTCCGCCCCGCTGTTCCTCGCCGACCTCGACGCCGAGTTGCCGCGGGATGTGACGCTGTTCTTCGAGGAGGCCCAGCACCTCGAGAACGCCGGGCTCTTCGTCAAGGGCCTGATCGATCGCAAGGTCGGCGTTCCGATCCTGGTGACCGGCAGCTCCTCGTTTCATCTCGGGGCGCAGACGCGCGAGTCGCTCGCGGGTCGCGCTACTCGGTCGCGGCTCATGCCCTTCTCGCTAGCCGAGATCACGGCGGACCTGTTCGAGGCCCACGGGATCGTCCGTCGGGAGGAGATCGAGCGGTGTCTCGCGCGCCACGTTGCCATCGGCGGTTACCCGGGCGTGTGGCTGAGCCCCGACCCGGCAAGCCGCCTCACCGATCTGGGCGAGGCCCTCGTCCTGCGCGACGCGAGCGACCTGTTCCGCATCAACAGACCCGATGCGTTCAGGCGCCTGCTGCGCCTCGCGGCTGCCCAGGTCGGCAGCCTGGTGAACCTGTCGGAGTGGGCTGCCATTCTCGGCGTGAGCCGCGACACGGTGTCGGCGTACCTCGAGATCCTCGAGTCGAGCCACATCGTCGCCTGCCTGCGCCCTTTCACAGGAGGCCGCCGGTCCGAGCTGACCCGCGCCCAGAAGCTCTACTTCGTCGACAGCGGCATCCGCCATCACCTGGTGGGGGATCTTCGGCCGCTCGCGCAGCGCCTCGACGCCGGACCCGCCCTGGAGAACTGGGCCTTCTCCGAGCTGTGGAAGATCCTGCCTCCCGGATGCGACCTGCACTTCTGGCGCAGCTCGTCCCAGGCAGAGGTCGACTTCGTGCTGGCGGGCGCCGAGCTCGTGGGCATCGAGGTGAAGGCCACGGGCTCGGGCCGTCCCGCGCTCACCCGATCCGCCCGCAGCTTCCTCGAGGCCTACGCCCCCAAGGCCCTGCTGGTCGTCAGCCCAGGTGTCGAACACGAACAGCGCATTGGCGAAACGCAGGTGCGCTGGATCGGGCCCGAGTCACTCGCGACGTCGGTGGTCGAGTTTCTGGGCTGAGGGATTTGGTGGAGCTGGCCGGGATCGAACCGGCGACCTCGTGAATGCCATTCACGCGCGCTCCCAACTGCGCTACAGCCCCACGGTCGGGAGAGGCAAAGTTAGCAGCTTCGCGCGGGACGGTCAACCGCCGTTCGCGCGGGGCGACGGACGCCGCGGGTCAGGCCTCGCTGACGCGGAAGGCCCGCGCCACGGCGTCGACGTCCTCGGCGGACTCGCCCACGATCGCGATGGTGCGGCCCGCCGAGCGCAGCAGCCGCACCTGGAGCTGGCTCGCCGTGCCGCCCCAGCCGTCGCCGATGCGCGCCGGCCCGGAGAGCACGAACACCGACACCAGGCTGCGGCCGCCGCCGTAGAAGACGTGCGCCGCGAGGCGGTCGCTGAGCGGGCAGTAGCGCACGCCGACGAGCGTCACGCCGCCCGCCCGGCCCGGCAGCGGCTGCACGGGCGTGCCGCGCGACTCGAGCCACTGGCGCACGTCGGCGGGGTCCTCGCTCCACAGGCGCGCGCGCAGGTGGGCCCGGCCGAAGCAGCGCGCGTGGTCGTGCGCGACCTGCCAGGCCACGAACGACGGGTTCCCGCGCAGCCAGAGAAGGCCGCCCAGCAGGAGGGCCAGCAGGACCAGTCCCGCGGCCGGTCCGACGCGCACGCCGCGCGGCGCGAGCGGCTGGCTCTCCCCGATGTCGATCGTCATGCGCCCGGCGGCCATGCGCGAGGATTCTGACACGTTCCGGGGCGGAACCCGCCGCGGGTCGCCGCGTCTCCGGTTGCCTGCGTGATCGTTTGGTGCTAAAACGCGCACGAAGATGATCGATCTATCGAAGATCGCTGGCTTCGGCGTTCAGCTCGACGCGCAGTCGCTCACGCTGCGTTTCGCCCCGGGGGTCACGACGGCCCCGGTGGTGGTGAGGCGCCTCGATGAGGTGCGCGCCCTGCTGCGCGACCCGCAGGCGAGCGGCCCCGACCACCTCTACACGATCTACATGGACATCCGTGTGCCGGGGATCGGGGAAGGGCTGCGCGCGAACGGCCTCGGCTACGGCGCCGTCGTCTACAACCACGGGGCGCTCGGCCGCGAGGCCCTGCGCAGCCAGGGCCACGTTCACTCGGCCTCGGCCGCGACCGGCGTCGCCTACTCCGAGGTCTACGAGTTCTGGCACGGGCGCGGGCTCGTCTACATGCAGGACCGGGCGAGCGCCGACGTGACGGATGTGATCGTGGTCGAGGCGGGCCCGGGCGACAAGGTGGCGATCCCGCCGGGCTGGGCGCACGCGACCGTCAACATCGGCGACGGGCCGATGGCCTTCGGGGCGGTCTACGCGCTCGAGGCGCAGCTGCTCTACGAGCCGCTGCGCCGGCTGCAGGGCACCGCCCACTACGTCCTCGCCGACGGCTCGCTCGAGGCGAACCCGCGCTACGCCGCGGTCCCGCCGGCGCGACGCCAGGCCAGCCACCAGATCCCGGAGCAGGGGATCGAGAGCGGCCGGCCCGCGCTCGCGGCCGATCCCGCGCGGCTCGACTTCGTCTCGCGGCCCGAGCGCTACCCCGCGCTGTGGCGAAGGCTGCTCGCCCGCTGAGCCCATGACCGCCCGCGCCACCGCGATCGTCGAGGAGGTGCTGCGGCAGGGCGAGGTGTCGGTCGAGGCGCTGGCCGGGCGGCTCGGCGTCTCGCCCGCCACGGTGCGGCGCGACCTCGCGGCGCTCGAGAAGCAGGGGCTGCTGCGGCGCACGCACGGCGGGGTGACCGCCGTGAGCCCCGTCGCCTACGAGGCCTTCCGCCACGACTCGTCCTTCCAGGAGCAGGAGGGCCGCCACGCCGAGGAGAAGCGGCGGATCGGCCTCGCCGCCGCCGAGCTGGTGAAGGACGGCGAGACGATCGGCCTCACGCCGGGGACCACCGCCACCCAGGTGGCGCGCGGCCTGCGGCACCGGCGCGGGATCACGGTCGTCACGAACACGGTCAACGTGGCGATGGAGCTGTGCAACCGCGAGGACCTCTCGGTCTACGTGACCGGCGGCTTCCTGCGCGGCGGCTGGTTCTCGCTGGTCGGCGCCCCGGCCGAGCGCGGCGCCGGCGAGCTGTTCCTCGATCGCGTCTTCGTCGGCGTCAACGCGATCGACGCCGAGCGCGGGCTCACCTGCCTGCACCCCGACGAGGCCGCGATCAACCGCGCCCTGGTCGCGCAGGCCCGCCAGCGCGTCGTCGTCGCCGACCACAGCAAGCTCGGGCAGGTCGTGGCCTGCCTCATCTGTCCCACCCGCGAGGTGCACATGCTGATCACCGACACAGGCGCGAGCGACGAGGACGTGCGGCCGTTCGAGGAGCTGGGCATCGAGGTGAGGCAGGTATGAGCGCGCGCTACGCCTACCTGATCGCCGCGGTGGCCGCGATCTCGGGCCTGCTGTTCGGCTTCGACACCGCCGTCATCAACGGGGCGCTGATCTTCCTGCGCGCCGAGCTGGCGCTGACGACCCGCGGCACCGAGCTCGCGACGAGCAGCCTGCTGGTCGGCTGCGCGCTCGGGGCCGGCGTCGCCGGCTGGCTGACCGACCGCCTCGGCCGCAAGCGGATCCTGATCGTCTCGGCGCTGCTGTTCGCCGCCTCGGCCGTGGGCGCGGCGCTGCCGCGCGACCTCGCCGAGTTCGTGGCCGCGCGGGTCGTCGGCGGCCTGGCGATCGGCGTCGCCTCGGTGCTGGCGCCGCTCTACATCGCGGAGATCGCGCCACGGGCGATCCGCGGGCGGCTGGTCTCTCTCAACCAGATGGCGATCGTCTCCGGCATCCTGCTCGCGTACTTCGTCAACTGGCTGCTCTCCTTCGCCGGGCCCTCGAGCTGGCGCCTGATGTTCGCCTCGGCCGCCGTGCCCTCGGCCGCGTTCTTCTTCGCGCTGCTCTTCGTGCCCGAGTCCCCGCGCTTCCTGGTCGAGAAGGGGCGCGAGGCCGAGGCGCTCGCGGTGCTGACCCGGGTCGGCGGCGCGGCGGCCGCGCGCGCGGAGCTCGTGGAGATCCGCGACACGATCGCGCAGGAAGCCGGCACGCTGCGCGAGCTGTTCCAGAAGCGGCTGCGCAAGCCGCTCGGGATCGCGGTCTTCCTCGCGGTGTTCCAGCAGGTCACCGGGATCAACACCGTCATCTACTACGGCTCGCTGATCTTCAAGGAGCAGGTGGGCGGGCAGAGCGACTCGGCGGCGATCGGCGCCAACGTGATCATCGGCTCGGTGAACTTCCTGATGACGATGGTGGCGCTGTGGGTGATCGACCGGCTCGGCCGGCGCCCGCTGATGCTGCTGGCCTCGGGCGGGATGGCGCTCGCGCTCCTCGTGCTCGGCTTCGCGTTCCGCCTGCAGCCGCCGCCGGCGCTGGTGATCCTGCTCGTGATCCTGCTCTACGTGGCCTCCTTCGGCGTCGGCCTCGGCCCGGGCGTCTGGGTGGTGATCGCGGAGCTGTTCCCGACCCGCATCCGCGGGCGCGCGATGTCGATCGCGACCCTGTGCCTGTGGCTCGCCTGCATCCTGATCACATCCACGTTCCTGACGCTGGTGGAGGCGGTCGGCTCGGCCGGGGCGTTCTGGCTCTACGCCGCGCTGAGCGTCGTCAACTTCCTCTTCATCTGGAAGGTGATGCCGGAGACGAAGGGGCGCAGCCTCGAGGAGATCGAGCGCTCGTGGTGAGCCGGGGGGCCGCGCGGTGAGGGCGCTCGCCGTCGACCTCGGCGGCAGCCACGCGGCCTGCGCGCTGGTCGAGGACGAGCGGGTGCTCGCGAGCGAGACCGTCTCGCTCGCCGCGGCGCGGGGGCTCTCGGAGGCCCTGCCGGCGCTCGAGGCGGCGCTGCGGCGGGCCG
>JBGASI010000259.1:0-6763 GCA_044229815.1 Vicinamibacteria bacterium
CCATCGTCGAGACGTTCCTCGACGCCGGCCTGCGCGGCCTCAGCCTCGCCGACACCGCCGGCCACGCGACGCCGGACGACGTGCTCGATCTGTACGGCCGGGTCCGCGCGCTCGACGAGGGCGCGGAGTGGACCTGCCACTTCCACAACACCTACGGCCTCGCCCTCGCCAACTGCTACGCGGCGCGGCAGGCCGGCGTCACGTACTTCGAGTCGTCCGTGGCCGGCCTCGGCGGCTGCCCGTTCACGAAGGTCGCCGGCGGCAACACCTGCACCGAGGACCTCGTCCACGCCTGGCAGAGAAACGGCGTCCGCACGGACGTCCGCCTCGACGCGCTGCTCGAGGTGGCGCGCGGCGTGGGCGCTCTCTTCGCCCGCGACATGCCGGGCTCCGTCTACCGTTCCGGCCCCATCGCCGAAACTGCGCCGGCAGGAGTCACCCGATGAGCGCCCTCTCCGGAGTCCGAGTCCTCGACCTCACGAACGTCCTCTCCGGCCCGTTCTGCACGCTGCACCTGGCGCTCCTCGGCGCCGACGTCGTCAAGATCGAGAACCCGAAGGCGGGCGACCTGGCGCGCGTGCTCGGCAACGTGCCGAAGTACAACAAGTTGCTGATGGGCACGAGCTTCCTGGCGCAGAACGCCAACAAGAAGTCGCTCACCCTCAACCTGAAGGCCCCCGAGGGCAAGGAGATCTTCAGGAAGCTCGCGAAGACGGCCGACGTCGTGGTCGAGAACTTCCGGCCCGACGTCATGACACGGCTCGGCCTGGGCTACCCCGCGCTCGCCGAGATCAACCCCCGGCTCGTCTACTGCGGCATCTCCGGCTTCGGGCAGACGGGCCCCGACGCCGAGAAGCCGGCCTACGACCAGATCATCCAGGGCCTCTCGGGCGCCATGGACGTCAACGGCGACGAGCGGCTGCATCCCCTGCGCGCGGGCTTCCCCGTCTGCGACACGGTCGGGGGCCTGAACGCCGCCTTCGCGATCCTGGCGGCGCTCTACCACCGGGAGCGGACCGGCGAGGGCCAGATGATCGACGTGGCGCTGCTCGACTCGATCATGCCGCTGATGGGCTGGGTGGCCGCCAACCTGCTGATCGGCGGCCAGGCGCCCGTGCCGATGGGCAACGACAACTTCACCGCCGCGCCTTCCGGCAGCTTCGCGACCGAGGACGGTCACGTCAACATCGCCGCCAACAAGCAGGAGCAATGGGAGGCGATGGCGGAGGTGATCGGCGCGCCGGAGCTGAAGGACGACCCGCGCTTCAAGGAGCGCGACGAGCGCAAGAAGAACCGCAGGGCGCTCACGCCGCTGGTCGAGGAGAAGCTGCGGCAGAAGCCGACGGCGCACTGGGTCGAGGCGCTGAACGCGCGCGACGTGCCCTCCGGCGACATCCTCTCGCTCGGCGCCGCGCTGACGCAGCCGCAGGTCCAGCACCGCGAGGTGCTGCACAGCGTGCACGTCGACGGCGAGATCGGCGACGTCCGGCTGTTCGGCCTCACCGCGCAGCTGTCGAAGACGCCGGGCAGCATAAAGTCGCCGCCGCCGCGGCTGGGCGAGCACACGGAAGAGGTCCTGGTCGGGCTGGGCTACTCGCCAGAAGACGTGGCCGCCCTCAAGGGCCAAGGGATCGTCTAAAGGACGGAGTCGGGTCTTGAGTCGTGCTCTCACGGTCAGGACCGGCTCCCCAGAACAACGGAGGAGCTCCTGAATCTCGCTTCACGGCGCGGGCGAGATTCAGGATCTGGACACATGGGAATGACGGTCGTCGAGAAGATCCTGGCGCGCGCCTCCGGGCGTGACGCGGTCCGCGCGGGGGACGTGGTCGAGCCCGCCGTCGACCTCGCCATGTCGCACGAGAACGCCGCCCTCGTCCTCAACCAGTTCCACGCGGTCTTCCTCGGGACGGGTCTCGAACCGAAGATCTGGGACCCGTCGAAGATCGCGATCATCTTCGACCACCGGGTCCCGGCCGAGTCGCCCAAGACCGCGGGCAACCAGAAGAAGGTCCGCGAGTTCGTGGCGAAGCACGGGATCGCGCGCTTCCACGACATCCGCGGCGACGAGGGCGGGATCTGCCACCAGATCCTCCCGGAGAACGGCTACGTGCGGCCCGGCGCCGTCGTCGTCGGCACCGATTCGCACACCACGAGCCACGGCGCGCTCGACGCGTTCGCTTTCGGCATCGGCGCGACGGAGATGGCCTCGGTCTGGTCGCTCGGCGTCGCGCTCAACGTCGAGGTGCCGCAGACGATCAAGGTCGAGGTCTCCGGCCACTTCCCGGCGAACGTGGGCCCGAAGGACCTGATCCTCCACCTCGTCGGCCAGCTGACGGCCGAAGGCGCGAACTTCCGCGTGATCGAGTTCCACGGCGAGACGATCCGGCAGATGTCCACCTCCGGCCGACTCGTGCTGTGCAACATGACGGTCGAGGCCGGCGCCACCTCCGGCGTCGTACCCGGCGACGCCGAGACGCTGCGCTACCTGCGCGAGGAGGCGGGCGTCTCCGAGCCGGTCGACCTCGTGGTCCCGGACGCGGACGCCCACTACGAGCGCGTGGTCAAGATCGACGCCTCGACGCTGGCGCCGCAGATCGCCTGCCCGCACACGGTCGACAACGTCAAGCCGGTGGACGCGGTCGTCGGCACGCGGGTGCACCAGATCGTGATCGGCTCCTGCACCAACGGCCGGCTCGACGACATCGCGGCGGCGGCCCGCATCCTGCGCGGGAAGAAGGTCGCCCGCGGCACGCGGATGCTGGTCTTCCCCGCCTCCTCGCGCATCTTCCAGCAGGCGCTCGAGGAGGGCTACGTGATGGACCTGATGCGGGCCGGGGCCGTGGTGATGAACTCCGGCTGCGGTCCCTGCCTCGGCGTGCACGAGGGCGCGCTCGGCGACGGCGAGGTGGCGCTGTCCACCACGAACCGCAACTTCAAGGGCCGAATGGGCAACCCGAACTCCGAGGTCTACCTCTGCTCACCCGAGGTGGCCGCGGCCTCGGCACTCACCGGCGTCATCAGCGACCCGCGGAAGGGGGCGTAACCATGGCCCAGGTCATCGCGAAGCTCGGCGACGACATCTCGACGGACGTCATCTACCCCGGCCGCTACATGGCGACCGTGCTCCCGACCGAGACGCCGCAGTTCGCCTTCGTCGACAACGCGGAGCTCAACGGCAGGCTCAAGGCAAAGCAGGTCCCGCCCGGCAGCGTGATCGTGGCCGGGAAGAACTTCGGCTGCGGTTCCTCGCGCGAGCAGGCCTGCTCCTGCCTCAAGGGCTACGAGCTGACGATCGTGGCCCGCGGCTTCGCCCGCATCTTCCTGCAGAACTCGATCAACCTCGGGCTCAACCTGATCACCGCGCCGCAGATCGAGGCCGGAGAGGGCGACGAGCTCGAGGTCGCGGGCGAGACGATCGTCAACAAGGCGACCGGCAGGACGTTCGCCGTCGTCCCGCTGCCGAAGGCCCGCCAGGCCATCATCGACGCGGGCGGGCTGATCGCCTACACCCGGAAGCGGGTGCTGGAGACGGCCGGCAAGGCCTGAGCGTCCCACCCGCTGTCACACCGACGCCCTCGGGTTGCGCCGTCCGCGGTCCCGCCGGTTGAAGCCGAGCCGGCTCCCGACTAGGATCCGCCCCACCCGGAGGACTCCCGATGACGCTTCGCCCCCTTGCCACGGTCGCGCTCGCCCTTCTCGCCGTCGCCCCGGCCGGCGCGGAGAAGATCCCCTCCGACCTGCGCTCCGCCTTCGAGGGCAGGATCCACAAGGGCTGCTTCGCGGTCGTGCTGCAGAAGGGCGTGCCGACCACGTCCATCTACGGGACGAAGGGCGACCAGACGGACGCCTACTTTTCGATCGACGTCAAGGGCGGCAGCTGGCAGACCTCCACGGGCCTGCTCGACTTCAACCAGGTGGCCGTCGACGCGCTGTCGCAGGGCGAGGTGATGGAGGTCGTCGACGTCACCTACAAGGACGAGCGCATCGACCTGCGCATGGTCTCGCTCGAGGCGCACAAGGTGACCCGCGGCGGCGGCTTCTCCACGAGCACCAAGCGCGAGCCGGTGTCGACGAACTTCAAGTTCTTCTTCCCGTTCAGCCCGCGCAGCGCGCACGACCTGCCGCAGGTCCTCGGCTACATCGAGCCCTGGTTGCGCGTGTTCCGCTCCGAGGACGACGCCCGCGCCTTCGCCGCACGCGTGATCGCCGGAGGCGGCGCGCCGGCGGCGGCCGCGCCCGCCCGCCCACGCGCGGCCGCGCCCGCCCCGACCACCACGAAGAAGGAGATCAAGCCGGGCATGAGCATGCTCGAGGTGATCGACGTCCTCGGCAAGCCGCAGAAGGAGGTCTCGTTCGAGACGAAGACGCGCTGGACCTACCCGGACCTCGTGGTGATCTTCGTGAACGGACGGGTCAAGGAAGTGCAGTTCTAGGCCGAGGTGCGCGGTAGCGCCGCCAGCAGGCGAAGCGCGTGAGCGAGGTCCAGGTCGTCAACCGCTCGACGACCCGGAAGCGCAAGCCTCGGTGGAGCAGGCGGTAGGCGAGCGCGAGCGCGCCCAGCAGGAGCGTCGTCTCCAGGACGAGGCGGGCCAGGCGGGCCAGCGCCGATGAACCGGCAAGCCCGGGCACCAGCGGGCGCAGCGCCGGGTAGACGAGCGTCGTCAGCGCGACCGAGACGAGGACGTACGCCGCGACGACGAAGCCGTGCGCGGTCTGGATCGCCCGCCGGGGGCAACGGTTCATGCACCGCATGCAGCTCTCGCAGCGGTACGACCAGAACGGGCGGCCGTCGATCATCCGAACGGCCTCGACCGGGCACTCCCGGACGCAGGCCTCGCAGCCGTCGCAGGCCGCGGAGGCGACGAACGACCTGGCGAAGAAGAACCGGCCCGCGAGGTAGTAGCCGAGCGCGATCGGCGCGAGCAGCAGGTCCTGCGGCAGGTCCCACAGCGCCCGCAGGTCCCGCCCGCCGTCGAGCAGGCGCGCGGCGCTGCGCCGCGTGATGGCCTCGCAGCGCCGGTAGATCGCCCGGACGTTGTCCTCGCGCAGCCCGGGGTGGATCGAGATCCAGTTCGAGGGCAGGTCGACCGGGCGCATGCCGGCGACGCGATAGCCCTTCCACGACAGGATCGCCGCGGCCAGGATCTGCGCGACGCCGCTCAATCCGGGCAGGCACCGCCCGCGCAGGCGCACCCCCGCCCTGGTGTTGAAGACGAACGCCCGGTTCCGCCGAGCCGCCCTCGGAAACGCGAAGAGGAAGGCGAGGGTGATCGGCGGGAAGTTGAAGCCGTGCGTCGGCGAGGCCAGGCCGACCTCGTCCGCGGGGCCGACTATGAGGTCCTCGGGCCTCGCGCGCGCGACGTCGACGACCACGGCGTCCCGCCCGCGCTCGCGCCAGGCCGCCGCCATCCAGTGCGCGACGTTGCGGGCGTTGCCGGTGCCCGAGAAGTAGTACATCCGCAGCATGGGGCCGCCGCTCCTGGAGTCGCTCCGGCGAAACCGCTCGCGTGCGCCAGTGTAGCGGGATTCCGCCGACGCCAGGAATCTGATATATCAGCCGGGTGGAAGCCCGGAGGACGCCCGGCGGCGCGGCGCCCGGCGGGCGGGTCTTCAACGTGCAGCGCTACTCGCTGCACGACGGCCCCGGCATCCGCACCACGGTCTTCCTGAAGGGCTGCCCCGCCCGCTGCCTCTGGTGCCACAACCCGGAGAGCCAGTCGTTCGCGCCCGAGGTCCTCGTCGTCGAGACGCGCTGCGCGCACTGCGGGACGTGCGCCGGGGCGTGCGCCCACGGGGCACCGCCGCCCGGCTCGCCTCTGTGCGCCGCCTGCGGCGCCTGCGCCGAGGCGTGTCCGACCGGCGCGCGCCAGCTCGCCGGCCGCGAGACGACCGTGGACGCGGTCCTCGAGGAGGTCCGGCGCGACCGCGTCTTCTACGAGGAGTCGGGGGGCGGCGTGACGTTCTCCGGCGGGGAGCCCCTCGCCCAGCCCGAGTTCCTGGCGGCGCTGCTCGCGGCGTGCCGCGCCGACTCCCTGCACACCGCGGTCGACACCTGCGGCTTCTCTCCCCGCGAGCGCCTCCTCGCCATCGTGCCGCTCGTGGACCTCTTCCTCTTCGACGTGAAGCTCGTCGACGACGCGCGGCACCTCTCCCTCACCGGCCTGCCCGCGGCGCCGATCCTCGCGAACCTGCGGGCCCTCTCGGCGGCCGGCGCCAACCTCTGGATCCGCGTGCCGATCGTGCCCGGCCACACGGATGGCGATGACGACCTCGCGGCGACAGCCGACCTCGTGGCCGGCCTGCCAGGCGTCCGCCGGGTGAGCCTCCTCCCCTACCACCGGGCCGGGGCGCCGAAGGCCCACCGCCTCGGACGCGAGTACGTGCTCGACACCCTCGCCCCGCCGCCCCCGGAGCGACTCGAGTCCCTGGCCGCGCTCTTCCGCGAGCGCGGCCTGCCCGTGCAGATCGGAGCCTGAACCATGAACCCCCGGACCGAAGCCCTGCGCCGCCACAGCCTCGACACCCGGCCCTCGCTCTCGGCCGAGCGGGCGGTCCTGCTCACCCGCTTCTACCGCGAGCACGACGGCCGCTGGTCCGTGCCGGTGATGCGGGCCCGCTCGTTCCTCGACCGGTGCGAGAGGAAGGCGCTCCCCCTGGGCGAGCGTGAGCTCATCGTCGGCGAGCGCGGCCCGGCCCCCAAGGCCGTGCCGACGTTCCCCGAGCTCACCTGCCACAGCGTCGAGGACCTGCGCATCCTCGACTC
>JBGASI010000260.1:0-9162 GCA_044229815.1 Vicinamibacteria bacterium
GCGAGCTCGCGCGCCGGGCCCTCGGCCTCGCGCTCGTGCCCCTCGGCCTCGCGCTCTACTGCGCCTTCGCCTACCAGCTCAGCGGCGACCCGCTGGCGTGGCTGCACGCGCAGAGCCAGTGGGGCTACACGGTCGGCAACCGGCCTTGGGTCGAGCTGATGCGCCTCGTCGACGGCCTCGAGCTGCGCGGCCTCTACGGCTACTTCTTCTCGGACCCGCTGGCGGCCTACTACTTCCTGCACGGCACGGTCGCGCTCGGCTTCGTCGCGCTCGTGCCGAGCGTGTTCGCGCGGCTCGGGCCGGCCCTGGGGACCTACGTCGCGCTGAGCCTCTACGTGCCGCTGAGCGGCAACGCCCTCGAGGGCATCGGCCGCTACGCGGCGACCCTGTTCCCGGTCTTCATGCTGCTCGGCACCGTCCGCTCCCGCAGGGTGCACGAGGCGCTGCTGGTCACGGGCGCCCTCGTGCTCTCACTGCTCGCGAGCCTGTTCGTGACCTTCCACCCGATCTACTGAGCCGGCACGCGGCGCCCGGCCGCCAACCGCGCCTGCCAGGCGCGGATACCGCCCTTCAGCACGCGGGCGTCGATCCCCTTCTGGTGGAGCGTGTGCGCCGCACGGGCGCTCGAGTGCTCGTTCGGTCAGCCGCAGTAGAGGATCGGCAGGCGTCCCAGCCGCCGCAGCTCCTCGGCGCGCGCCTCGATCTGGCCGTCCGGGACGTTGATCGCGCCGGGGATGTGCGACTCGGCGTACTGCGCGGGCGAGCGCACGTCGACGAAGACCGCCTTGGCTCCGAGGGCGAGGGCCTCGTCGAGCGACAGCGGCGGGGCCTCGGGCCCGCTGCCCGCGGGCCACACCACGCAGGACGCGAGCGCGAGCGCGAGCGGTGCCAGTTGCAGGACGAAGCGGCGCTTCATGCCCGCCATCTTAGCGCGGCCCGCGCCCGCTTTGCGGTATCCTCGCGCCCGGGGGCGCAGCATGCTCGACATCCAGGCCATTCGTGACCAGTTCCCGATCACCCGGCAGCGCTTCCAGGTCCTCGGCGAGGAGGCCCCGCGGCCGCTCGTCTACATGGACCACGGCGCGAGCACCCACCCGCCGCGGCCGGTGCTCGACACCTACCAGGACTTCCTCGAGCACTCGTACGCGAACGTGCACCGCGGCCGGCACTACCTCTCCGAGCTGGCGACCGACCGTTTCGAGCACGTCTCGGACGACATCCTGCGCTTCATCGGCGCCGAGAGCGACCGCCGCTCGCTGATCCTGCTCGGCAACACGACCCAGGCGCTCGACCTCGCCGCGCACGTGATGGCCCGGCGCGAGGGGGCGACGCTCGTGTCGCTGATGGAGCACCACTCGAACGACCTGCCGCACCGCGCGCGCGGCCGCGTCGTCCACTTTGGCGTCACGGCGGACGGAGCGCTCGACTACGAGGACCTCGAGCGCAAGCTGGCGGCCGGGCCGGTGAAGCTCGTGGCGGTGACCGGCGCCTCGAACGTGACGGGCTACATCACCGACGTCCACCGCATCGCCCGGCTCGCCCACGCGCGCGGCGCGCGCATCCTGGTCGACGCCGCGCAGCTGCTGGCGCACGCCCCGCTCAGCGTGCTGGCGCAGGACGACCCGGGCCACCTCGACTTCCTGGCCGGCGCGGGCCACAAGGCCTACGCGCCGTTCGGCTCGGCCTTCCTCTACGGCCCGCGCGAGCTGTTCGACGAGGCCCCGCCCTACATCCCGGCCGGCGGCACCGTCGTCTACGTGACCGAGGACGAGGCCTTCTTCAAGGGCTCGCCCGACCGGCACGAGGGCGGCACGCCCAACATCGCCGGCGCCGTGGCCCTGGCGGCGGCGCTGCGCTTCCTGGAGCAGGCCGGGATGGCGGCGGTGCGCGAGCACGAGCGGGCGCTGGTGGAGAAGGCGATGGCTGCCCTGGCGCGGCTCGACGGCGTGAGGCTGCTCGGCAGCCCCGACCCGGCGGCGCGCATCGGCGCGCTCGCGCTGACGATCGACGGCGTGCCGCACGAGCTGGCCGCCTCGATCCTCAACCGCGAGGCGGCGATCGCGGTGCGCAACGGCTGCTTCTGCGCGCACCCCTACCTGCACCGGCTGCTCGGGCTCGAGGACACGACCGAGCTGCGCCGCAAGCTGATCGCCGGCGAGGAGGTCGACCTGCCGGGGGCCGTGCGCCCGACCTTCGGGATCTTCAACACCGAGGCCGAGGTCGACGAGCTGCTGCGCATGATCCGCGTGATCCGCGACCGGGCGTGGAAAGGCGACTACCGGGACATCCCGGGCGCCGCCGCGTGCAAGGAGCTGTGAGCCGGGTCGCGCGGCACGCCGTCTCGATCGAACAGGAGTTGCCATGACCGCTCGCCTGACCGTCCTCCGCCCGGCGCTCGCCTGCCTCGCCCTGCTCGCCGCCGCGCACGCCCGCACGGCCCCGGCTGCCGCGCCGGGCCCGGCCACCCGCCAGGAGCTCGCTTCGCCCGACGGGCGCCTCACGGCAACCCTCACGCTGGGCGACGAGCTGCGCTACGCGCTCGCCCTCGACGGCAGGCCTCTGCTGACGTCCGCGCCGCTGTCCCTGGCCCTCGCCGACGGGCGGGTGCTGGGCCGCGGTGCGCGGCTGCTGCGGGTCGAGCGGCGCGCGGTCGACGAGACGATCCCGACGCCCCTCGGCAAGCGCGCGACCGTGCGCGACACCTGCAGCGAGCTGGCGCTCGTCCTGTCGGACGGCGCGACGCTGCGGGCGCGGGCGTACGACGACGGCTTCGCGCTGCGCTGGGAGCTCGCTCTGCCCGGGCGCGTGCGCATCCGCGACGAGGGCTTCTCGCTCGCCTTTCCCGCGGAGCCGACCGCCTTCTTCCTGTCCGGCCCCGGTGCGCACCACGGCTACGAGGGCCTGTGGCGGCACGAGCCGATCTCGGCGCTCGGCGGCTGGGACCAGCAGCCGCTCGCGGCGTCGCTGCCCCTCGTCTTCGAGCTCGACGGCGGCGCCAAGCTCGCCCTGCTGGAGGCGGACCTCGACGACTACCCGGCGCTCTACCTGGGCTACCGCCACAGCCACCCGCGCCAGCTCTCGTCGGTCTTCCCGCGGCGCGTGCTCAAGGATGCGCCGGGCGGCTTCCAGCAGTTCGACCTCGTCCCGTCCGAGCGCGCCGACGACATCGCGGAGACGGCCGGCACGCGCCGCCTGCCCTGGCGCGCCTTCGTGCTGGCGCGCCGCGACGCGGACCTGCTGGCGAGCGACATGGTGACGCGGCTCGCGCCGCCGCCGGCGGCGGGCGCCGACTTCGCCTGGGTCCGGCCGGGCAAGGTGGTGTGGGACTACTGGGCGAACTGGAACCTGCAGGGCGTCGACTTCCCCGCCGGGCGCAACCAGCAGACCTACCGCTACCACGTGGACTTCGCGGCCCGCAACGGCTTCCCCTACGTCAACGTCGACTGGATGTGGTCCGACCCGCACGATCTCTTCGCGCTGAACCCCGAGCTCGACGTGCCCGCGCTCGTCGAGTACGCGCGCGGCAAGGGCGTCTCCATCTTCGTCTGGTGCCTCGCGCAGACGCTGGAGCGCCAGCTCGGGCCGGCCCTCGACCGCCTCCGGCAGTGGGGCGTCGCCGGCGTCAAGATCGACTTCTTCGACCGCGACGACCAGAGGATGATCGCGCTCTACCGCCGCTTCGCCGAGGAGGCGGCCCGACGCAGGCTGCTCGTGCTGTTCCACGGCGCCACCTCGCCCTGGGGCCTCTCGCGGGAGTGGCCGAACGTGGTCGGCTACGAGGCGGTGCGCGGGCTCGAGTACGACAAGTTCGACGTCCTCGGCTCGCCGCCGCCGCACGAGGTCACGATCCCCTACACGCGCATGCTGGCCGGTCCCATGGACTTCACGCCGGGCTCCATGCGCGCGCTCAACAAGGCCGGTTGGAAGGCGAGCGGCGACTTCCCGTTCAGCCAGGGCACGCTCGCCCGCCAGCTGGCGATGTATGTGGCGTACGACGCCTCGCTGCCGATGCTCTCGGACATGCCGACCGCCTACGAGCGCGAGCCGGACGCGCTCGAGCTGCTGAAGGCGGTCCCGACGACCTGGGACGAGACGCTGGGCCTCGACGGGCGCATCGGCGAGTTCGCCCTGGTGGCGCGGCGCAAGGGCGGCGAGTGGTGGCTCGGCGCCCTCACCGACTGGAGCGGCCGCACGCTCGAGGTCCCGACGGCCTTCCTCGGGGACGGCGCCTGGGAGGCGACGCTGTGGACCGACGGTGCGAACGCCGACAAGGTGGGCGGCGACTACCGGCGCTCGACGCAGGCGGTCGTGGCCGGCTCGACCCTGAAGCTCGTGCTCGCCCCGGGCGGCGGCGCCGCCGTGCGGCTGCGGCGCCGTTGAGCCCGAGCCGGCGCGACGGCTCGCCCCGCACGCGACAGCACGTGGAGGTGCGCCGCGTGCGCGGCGGCCTCGAGTTGCGCGTCGACGGCACGCTCGCCTCTTCGCTGCGGCCCGGCCGCGGGCTGACCGGGATCGTCTGGTGGGCGCTGGCCGCGCCGGTGCTGCTGCTGCCCAAGCAGCCGCGGCGGCGCGTGCTGCTGCTCGGCCTGGCCGCCGGCAGCGTCGCCCGGGCCCTGCGTGCGCTGGACCCCGACGCGGAGATCGTCGGCGTGGAGCTCGACGACGAGGTGCTGCGCGCCGCCAGCGAGCAGTTCGGCCTGGACGAGCTGCGGCTGGAGGTGGTGCACGACGACGCGCTGGCGTTCCTGCGGCGCGAGCGGCGCCTGTTCGACCTGATCGTCGAGGACCTGTTCCTCGGGCCCTCGCGTACCGTGCACAAGCCGCGCTGGCTGGCGGGCGAGGGCTACCGCCTGATCCGCCGCCGGCTGCGCCACGATGGCCTTCTCGTCTCGAACACGATTCACGAGATGCCGCAGATCGCGCGGGCGGCGCGCCTGCCGGGCGGGCGCGTCGTGACGCTGGACGTGCGCGACTACCACAACCGGATCGTCGTCGGCAGCCGCGCGCTGCCGCCGCCGCGCGAAGTGCGCCGCCTCCTGGCGGAGCGACCCGAGATCGCGCGCCTGCTCGACCGCCTCGAGATCCGCTCGCGGCACTAGCCGGCCGGCGCCTCGGGGCGGACGCGGACGAGGAGCACGAGAGCCACCGCGACGAGCGCCGCGGCGGAGAATGCGCCGAAGGTGACGGCAATCGGGGCGTGCGCGTCGCGCAGGGCGCCGAAACCCCAGTCGGCGATGCCGCCGCAGCCGATGCTCACCAGGTTCATCAGCCCGTAGCCCGTGGCCCGCAGGTCGGGCCGCACCACCTGGCACAGGATCGGCATGTTGTTGGCGTCGAATGCGCCCCAGCCCAGGCCGAAGACCACGAGCCACAGGACAGCCGCCGTCAGCGAGCCGGCGAGCCCCACGCCCATGAGCGCGGGCGCGATCAGCAGCACGCCGAGGGCGCTCGCGAGCACGCGGCCCCGCGGCGTCCGCCGCGACCAGCGGTCGGCCAGTGCGCCGCCGCCGAACGCGCCCGCGACGGCGGCGATCGGCCAGTAGAGCGTCGCGGAGAGGCCGGCCAGGCCCTGGCCGATGCCGAACTGCTGCTTGAGGACCGCGGGCATCCAGTCGCGCACCACCCAGCCGGCCAGCGCCGGGAGCGTGAAGTAGAGGACGAGCAGCAGGAACGAGCCGTTGCCGAGCAACTCGCGCGCGCTGCGCAGCACGGAGCCGACGCGCGGCGAGGAAGAGGTGGCGCGCTGCGGCGCGTCGCGCAGCAGCCAGGCGAGCGGCGCCGCGTACAGCATGCCCGCGACCCCGCAGGCGAGGAAGGCCACGCGCCAGCCGAGCTGCGGGTTGTCCGCGACGTAGCCGCTCGCGCCCCCGGCGATGACGCCGCAGTAGATCGCCACCTGGTGCAGCGAGACCGCGCGCGAGCGCGTCGGGCCGGCGTGGTGGTCGGCGATGAGGGCGAGCGCCGCGGGAATGTAGAACGCCTCGCTCGTCCCCATCAGCGAGCGGGTGAGCAGCAGGCCGTCGTAGCTCGTCACCTGGCCGGTCGACCAGGTGACCGCCGACCACACGAAGAGGCTGCCGCAGACGACCGCCCGGCGGCTGTAGCGGTCGGCCAGGTAGCCCCCGACCGGGCTGAGCAGCGCGTAGACCCACTTGAACTGGCCCAGCATCCGGCCCCAGTTCGCGTCGGTCGCGATCGTCGGGACGTCCGCCATCACGGAGAACTTCATCGCCGCCAGCATCTGGCGGTCGAGGTAGTTGAGCAGCGCCACCGGCAGCAGCAGCAGCACGACCAGCCAGGCCGTTCGCGCGGGTGTCATCGGCGCACGTAGGCGTTCCAGATCCTCAGAAGCTCGAGGCCCGAGCGCACGAAGTCCCAGGGCCGCACCTTCGAGCCCGGCACGTCGGTCCAGCGCCGCAGCGGCAGCTCGTAGAGGCGGCCGGCCGCCGCGCGCCGGTCGCCCGCCGCCGCCAGGTAGCGGGCCAGGATCTCGACGTCGAAGACCCAGCGCGTCAGGAACGGCGCCGCGAGCAGAGCCCGCAGCGCGGCCGTCGAGCGGAACAGCTTCGCGCCGCACTGCGTGTCGTAGACCGGCAGGCCGAGGGTCAGCGAGGCGCCGGTCGCGAAGACGCGGCCCAGGTAGTGCCGCAGCTCGCGGCGCTCGATCTGCCTCCCGAGCAGGCGCACGCGCGAGCCGAGCACGATCTCCGTCTCGGGCCGCTCGGCGAAGACGGCGCGGAAGCGGGGCAACTCGTCGAGCGAAGCCGAGGTCGGTGTCGCGGCACAGCCGCTCGACGACGGCAAGCGTGTCGTCGCGGCTGCCGTCGTTGACGAAGCAGAAGCGCGTCTGCGCGGAGGTGGCGGCGAAGCGGCGGAACGCGGCGGTGTCGAGGCGGGCGCCCTCGTTGTAGCAGGGCACGACGAGGACGGTGTCGGGCGGCATCGGGGCATTGTAGGCGCGAAGCCCCGACCCGCTCCCGCGGGATAAGATGGCCCCGACGGCGACGGCCGCCGCGGGAGAGACCATGTCCGCCTACGACGAACTTCAGACCGCGCTGCGCGCCCGGCCCCGGCGCTGGCTGGTGACGGGGGTCGCCGGCTTCATCGGCTCGAACCTCCTGGAGACGCTGCTGGCGCTCGACCAGCAGGTCACCGGCCTCGACGACTTCTCGACCGGCCGACGCGCCAACCTCGACGAGGTGCGGTCGCTCGTGTCGCCCGAGCGCTGGCAGCGCTTCCGCCTCGTCGAGGGCGACGTGGCGACGGCGGCCACCTGCAGCGACGCCGTCGCCGGCGTGGAGGTCGTACTGCACCAGGCCGCGCTCGGCTCGGTGCCGCGCTCGATCGAGGAACCGCTGCGCTCGAACGACGCCAACGTGACCGGCCAGCTCACGCTGCTGGAGGCCGCGCGCCAGGCCGGGATCCGGCGCTTCGTCTACGCCTCGAGCAGCTCCGTCTACGGCGACAGCGCGGCGCTACCGAAGGTCGAGCCGCAGCTGGGCCGGCCGCTCTCGCCCTACGCGGTGACGAAGCTGGTGAACGAGCTCTACGCGACGGTCTACGGCCAGCTGCACGGGATGGAGACGGTGGGCCTGCGCTACTTCAACGTCTTCGGCCCGCGCCAGGACCCCAAGGGCGCCTACGCGGCGGTCGTGCCCTGCTGGATCGCCGCCATGCTGCGCGGCGAGACCGTGCACATCAACGGCACGGGCGAGACCAGCCGCGACTTCTGCTACGTGAAGAACGTGGTCCAGGCCAACCTGCTGGCGGCGACCACCCTCCGCGCGGACGCCCTCAACGAGGCCTACAACGTCGCGCTCGGCCGGCGCACGACGCTGCTCGAGCTGTTCGAGGCGCTGCGCGTGCGCCTGGCGCAGCGCCAGCCGCGGGTCGCCGCGCTGCGGCCGGAGCACGGGCCGTTCCGCGCCGGCGACGTGCTGCACTCGCTGGCCGACACCACGAAGGCGCGCGAGCGCCTCGGCTACGAGCCCACGCACACGCTCGAGCAGGGGCTCGACGAGGCGCTCGGCTGGTACGAGTCGCACCCGGCCTGACGTGCTGGAACGGATCTTCGGCCTCACGGCCCACGGCACCACGGCGCGTACCGAGGTGCTCGGCGGCGTCACCACCTTCGCGACGATGGCCTACATCATCGTCGTCAACCCCGCGATCCTCTCGTTCGCCGGCATCCCGACCGGCCCGGCCACCGTCGCGACGGCGCTGACGGCAGCGCTCGGCTGCCTGCTGATGGGCCTGTACGCGAACCGGCCGATCGCGGTCGCCCCGTACATGGGCGAGAACGCGTTCGTGGCCTTCGGCCTGGCCGGGATCGGCGCCGCCTGGCCGCAGATGCTCGGGGCCGTGTTCGTGAGCGGCGTCGTGTTCCTGCTGATCACCCTGCTCGGCGTGCGGGCCTGGCTGGCCGAGTCGCTCTCGCCGAGCCTGAAGCACAGCTTCGCCGTCGGCATCGGCCTGTTCCTGGCGCTGATCGGCCTGTACGAGACGGGAATCGTCACGAGCGGAGCGGCAGGCCTGCCGACGGCGGCGCTGGCCGGCCCGGGCGGCCTGCTGCGCGCCCCGGACGTGCCGCTGCGGATCGGCGACCTGCACGACCCGCGCGTGCTGCTGGCGGTCGCGGGCATCGTGCTGACCGCGGTCCTGCTGCAGCGCCGGGTGCGCGGCGCCATGCTGCTCGGCATCGCCGCGACCGCGGCCCTGGGCGGGGCGTTCGGCCTGGGCGAGGCGCCGCGGGCGATCGCCGCCCTGCCGTTCACCGGCGAGCTGAGCCTCGCGCCGCTGTTTCTCAAGCTCGACGTGGCGGGTGTCCTGCGCGTCTCGTTCCTGCCGGCGCTGCTGACGCTCGTGATCATGGGCCTGCTCGACACGCTCGGCACGCTGGTGGGCCTGGGCGCGGCGGCGGGGCTGCTCGACGAGAAGGGCAACTTCCCGCAGATCGAGAAGCCGATGGCGGTCGACGCCGTGAGCTGCGTCGCGGCCGGCCTGCTCGGCACGACGACGAGCGGCGCCTA
This sequence comes from Vicinamibacteria bacterium, assembly GCA_044229815.1. Taxonomy (GTDB): domain Bacteria; phylum Acidobacteriota; class Vicinamibacteria; order Fen-336; family Fen-336; genus DATBSL01. The sequence goes on from JBGASI010000260.1 coordinate 9,030, forward strand.
CATCGAGTCCGCCACCGGCATCCGCGAGGGCGCGCGCACGGGTCTCGCCGCCGTGACGGTCGGGGGCCTGTTCCTGGTCTCGCTCTTCTTCGTGCCGCTGGTGGCGCCGCTGCAGCGGCTGCACTACGCCTAC
>JBGASI010000710.1:0-2460 GCA_044229815.1 Vicinamibacteria bacterium
CGCGGCTCATGGTGCGGGCGCGCGAGGTGGCGCAGTCGCTCGCCATCCTCGGCCAGGTGCTCGAGGCGCTGCCCGACTCGCCGCTGCGCACGCCTCCCCCGGCCGCGCTGCCGCCCTCGGCGGGCGCCCTCGGCTGGGCCGAGGGCTGGCGCGGGCCCTGCCTGCACTGGGTGGCGACCGACGCCGACGGCGGGATCGCGCGCGTGAAGGTCACGGACCCGAGCTTCCGCAACTGGCCCGGGCTCGCGCACGCGGTGCCCGGCAACATCATCCCGGACTTCCCGGTGATCAACAAGAGCTTCAACCTCTCGTACTCGGGCAACGACCGGTAGGGACGAGGAGGAGCGATGTTCAGAATCCTGGCTCGCAGCGTCCGTACCGGGATCGTGACCGAGCAGCAGCCGCTCGAGCCACGACCACAGCCGTCCTTTCCCGCGATCGACTTCGAGCGCTGCACGGCCTGCGGCGACTGCGCGCTCGCCTGCCCGACCGGCGCCCTGCAGCTCTCCGCGGCCGGGACGACGCGCACGCTGGCGCTGTCGTACGGGCACTGCATCTCCTGCCGCGAGTGCGTGGAGGCCTGCCCCGAGGGCGCCGTCGCGATGGACGCCACGGGGCCCGTCGTCGCGTTCAGCCGCGAGCAGCTCACGCGCCGGGCGTCGTTCGAGGTGGCCGAGGGCTCGGGCCGGGCGCGCTTCCGCGCCGAAGAGGCGCAGCCGGGGCCCTCGCTCGCGCAGTCCGCGGAGGCGCTCGCCGCCCGGATCCGCGGCCGCTTCGGCCGCTCGCTCCACGTGCGCCAGGTCGACGCCGGCAGCTGCAACGGCTGCGAGCTCGAGATCGCCGCCACCGCGAACCCGGTCTTCGACCTCGAGCGCTTCGGCATCCACTTCGTGGCGAGCCCGCGGCACGCCGACCTGCTGCTGGTCACCGGGCCGGTCACCCGCAACATGGAACTGGCGCTGCTGCGCACGCTCGAGGCGACACCCGAGCCGCGCGCGGTGGTGGCGGTGGGCGCCTGCGGCTGCACGGGCGGCCTCTTCGGCGAGGCCACGTACGCCTCGCGCGGCGGGGTCGACCGCGTCGTGCCGGTGGACGTCTACGTGCCCGGCTGCCCCCCGCCGCCGTCGGCGATCCTGGCCGGGCTCTTCGTGGCGATGGGGATCCGCGAGGCGCGCGGGCCCGTCACTTCTCCGGCTCGAGGGCCACGGTGAGCGAGGCCGTCTCCCCGCTGCCGACGCTGACGGTTCCGCGCCCGCTGCCATTCGCCGCACCGACCCTGACGCCCACGAGGCCGGGCGGGGTCGCGAGCCCGTAGAGCCCGGCGGCGTCGGTCGGTCCCGAGGTGCGGCCCGGGAGACGGATGCGGATGCCGTCGACCGACTCGACGCGCGGGTACGCGTTCGCCACGGGCTGGCCCGCCGCGCCGACCACCGTGTAGGGCTCGGGCCGGAGGCCCCCGATCGTGAAGACCCCGTCCGGGCGCGAGTTCGCGTGGCCGGCGTCGCGCGCATCCGCTCCCAGCGCGAGGACGAGGAATCCCGGCGCCGGTCGGCCGGCGCCGTCGACGAGGCGGCCCGTGAGCTCGAGCCCGCGCTCGAGCTCCACGCGGATGTCGGACGCCCCCGACGGGCCGACCGAGACGGGCAGGGAGGCCGTCTGGCGTCCCGCGGCGCGCGCCTCGAGCCGGTACTCGCCGGGCTCGGCCGAGACGCTGAAGCGACCGTCCGGACCGCACTCGCCCGCGCCGCCAAAGGCCGCCCCTTCGCTCGTCCGGAGCAGCGACACGGACGCCGCCGCCACGGGCGCGCCTCCCTCGCGCTCGACCACGATGCCCGTCACCGCCGCGCTCGCGACCTCGAGATCGAGGTCGAAGCGCTCGACGTCCGGGATCTCGACCTGCCGGCCCGGGTAGCTCTGGCCGGAGCCCCGCATCTCCACGAGCGCGGGGCCGGGCGTGAAGACGAGCAGCTCGTAGCCGCCGTCCTCCCGGCTCGTGGCGCTGAGCAGCGGGGGGCCGCCCGCGGCCTGCGACGCCGCCGCGGCCAGCGGCCCGACCCAGGTCATGACGGACGAAAAGCGCTCGCTCATCACCTCGACCGTCACGCCCGGCGCCGGTTGTCCGCCCTTCGTCACGCGCCCCTGCACGACCACGTCGCGCAGGGACAGCTCGACGCTCGAGGTCTCGCCCTCGCGAACCTGCACGTCCTGCGCCGCGACGCCCGCGAGGATGTTGGCGCTGCCGGCGCCGCTGACCATCGAGCTCGTGGGCGTGAACGCCATCAGGTTGACGACGGCGCGGCCCGGCGCCACGTGCTCGAGCACGAAGCTGCCGTCCGGGGCGATGCCGCCCGTCTCGAACATCTGCCCGCCGAGGCCGGGCTCGCTCGAGAAGAGGCTGATCCGTCCGCCGGCGAACGGACGGCCGTCGCGGTGCACGGCGCGTCCCTCGATGCGGCCTCC
>JBGASI010000261.1:0-6734 GCA_044229815.1 Vicinamibacteria bacterium
CTGCTGGTCGCGTTCGAGCGCCGCGCTCGCCTCCAGCATGGAGACGCGCGACATCAGCATCAGGCGGGCCACCTCACGCTCGACGCTGGACTGGCCCCTGGTCGCGTCGTGGGCGCTCACCACGCCGCCCTCCTGAGCTGCCGAGAGGCCGCCGACGAGACCGAGCGGCGAGCTGCGGCCCTCCATCGCCGAAAGCTGCGCGCGCGCCCCGCGCAGCCGCTCGCGGTCGCCGAAGCCTTCGTAGGCGGTGGGCGCCCACTCGAGGACGCGGCCGAGGGCGTCCATCAGCGAGCCGCGGTCGTCCGTCAGCTCCTGCACGGCCTCGAGGCCCTGGTCGATGCGGAAGACGCCGATCCGGCGGTCGGCCAGGGCCGGCAGCTTCAGCCAGGCGAGCGCGGCGTCGCAGGCGTTGCGTCGCGCCGGCGGCGAGAGGCGGTCGAAGACGAGCGCCACGACCGCCTCGCGCTCGACGTTCGGCGCAGCCTGCGCCGCCGGCGCGAGCGCGGGCTTCGCGGGCGCACCGTGCGCGGCGGGCTCGGCCCCGGCCGGCGCCTCCGCGACCGTGCCCCTCATCAGCCGGAACAGCGCGAGCGGCTGGCGCGCGCCGTCCTCGTAGATCTCGACGTCGCCGGGCGCGAGGTCGCCCACCAGGCGTCCCTTCTTGTCGCGGACCACGAAGTCCACCGACACCTCGGCCGCGGTCACGCCGACCGTCGGCGGCTGCGGCAGCTGCGCGTCGGCGGCCCCGGTGGGGCGGGCCGGCAGGACCGTGAGGACCAGGGCGGCGGCCGAGAGGGCGGGGATCAGGCGCATGGAGACCTCGTGGACAGGGTGCTTCGCTCCATTGTTGCGCAGGCGCGCGCCCGGGATACGGCCCGGTCGCGTCAGGGGGCGAGCGTGAGCGGCAGCGACCGCACCGCGAGGTCGACGCCGTCCTGCACGCTCGCGCGCAGCAGGTACGGGCCCGGGGAGAGGCCTTCGAGCGGCACGCCGCCGAGCAGCGTCGAGCGAGCGATCGCCGCCTTGAACTCGACCGGGGCCTGGAAGACCGCGGTACCGTCGCGCAGCAGCTCGATCATCGCCCGCGGCGTCGGCCGGCCCGGCAGGCTCTGCGCGCTCATGAAGAACGCGATCGGTTTGCCGGCGGCGAGCGAGACCGTCGCGCCGGCGCTCGGGTAGAGCTGCAAGCCCTCGGTCACGAGCGACGGCGCGTCCGCCCGCCCCTCGCCGCGCGGCGCCACGTGGCCGACGACGGCCAGGTGGCTGACGCGCAGGCCCATCCGGCTCTCGTCGGCGATCTCGAGCGGGATCCGCTGCACGCCGAGGCGCCCGCTCGGCGCGTCCTGGACCGCCACCTCGACCGTGTAGAGGCCGGGCGGCAGCCAGGTCTCGCGCAGCACGAGCAGCCGGCCCTTGCGGGCCTCGTCCGCCTTGTCGAGCGCTCCGCCGGTGGCGAAGCGGCGCGAGAGCTTGCGCAGCACCCGCCCGGTGCCGTCGCGCACGAGCACGAGCACCGTGAAGTCCTGCTGGTAGCGCTTCTGCTTCTCGTCGGGGACGAGCGTGGGCGCGTCGCCCGGCACGTCCACCACGATCGGCACCGCGTACTCGTCGGCCAGGTCCGGCATGCGCAGGGCCGCCGCCGCGAAGGTCACGTCCTTCGACCGCGGCGCGAGCTCCAGCGCGGCGAGCACCGGCGCCTCGTAGGCGAGCAGCGGCGTCGGCATGGGCGTCCTCGCCGCGAAGTAGCCCTGGCGCGCCTGGACGTGGGCCCCCGGCTGGCGCACCTTGACCTCGATCCGCCGGAAGCGTCCGTCCCACAGCTCGTTGCTCGGCGCGTACTCGAGCAGGTAGTAGGCGGAGAGGTCCTCCTCGGCGACCTGCAGCGAGCGAGCGATCGCGTTCGTGTCGCTGACGAGGAAGCCGCCGGTCTGGCGCGCCAGCGCCGAGAGGCCGCTCTGCGGGTCGGAGCGCAGGATGTCCTCGTTGCGCTCGATCGCCTTCAGCAGCTCGCCCGGGCGCGCCGAGTCGCGGTTCTCCAGCACCTGGGAGACGGAGGCCAGGTCGCGGCGCGTCTCGCTGGCGCTGCTCACCGTCCGCAGCCCGGCCGCGTCGGCGGCGTAGATCGTCACGGCGCCGCGGTTGGCCTCGGAGACGACGCTGCGGAGAGCCTCCGCCGCGCGCGGCGGCAGCACCAGCCCCACGGAGCAGAAGACGATCGCCTTGCGCCCGGGCGCGTTCTTGAGCCCGTTCACCAGGGCGAGGATCGAGTTGACGGTCGTCAGGCCCTGCTGGTCGCGTTCGAGGGCCTCCATCGCCTCGAGCATCGCGGACTCGACGCGCAGCAGGCCGTAGGCGGCGGAGTGGTCGCCGAGCGTCCCCGGCTGCGAGCCGCGCAGGGCGTCCATGCTGCGGGCGACCTCGAGCCCCGAGGAGTCGGCCGGGAGCGGCCCTGGGACGGCGGCGGGGCTGCCGCCCTTGGTGCCCGCGCGGTCCGGGTCGCCGATGGCGAGCATCGACTGGCGCAGCGCGCGCAGCCGCTCGCGGTCCGACTTCGACGCGAAGCTCGAGGGCGCCGACTCGAGGATCAGGTCGACGGCCTGGCGGGCGGCGGCCGTGTCGTTGCTGAAGGACTTCAGCGTGTCGAGCCGCTGGTCGATCCGGAAGACGCCGACCTGGCGGGACGCGGGCGCCGGCCGCTGCAGCCACTCGATGGCCGCGTCGTGGGCGGTGCGCCGCGCCTGCGGCGAGAGCCGGTCGAAGAGGAAGGCGAGGAAGAGCGGGTTCTCGTCCGGGGTCGGCGCCGAAGGGTCGGCCGCCGCGGGCGCGGCGCCCGTCGCGGGAGCCACGCGCGCGCCGCCGCCCGTGTCGACGAGGCGGATCGAGAGGATGTCCTGCGGCGCGCCGTCCTCGAGGACCTCGACGTCCGAGGCCTTCAGGTCGCGGACGAGGCGGCCCTTCTTGTCGCGGACCACGAGGTCGACGGCCACGCGCGCCGCCGTGATGCCGTGGACGTCGGCCGGCCCGCGCGGGGCCTGGGCGGGCGCGGGCGCGGGCGCCGGCTGTTGCGCCGAGGCGAGGGTGGTCAGGGCAAGCGCCGCTGCGAGAGCGGCCAGGGGACGCATCGGCACCTCCACGAACAGTTCCCCTCGATGCTACACCCTGGGGGCGGCTGGTCCGTGTGATCCAGGACGCGGCGGCCCTCGCGGAACTACACTCCCCTCACCATGAAGACACTGCCCGACGGCGCGCGACTCGAGGTGGGAAAGGGCGGCCTGGAGCGGCTGGCGCTCGCGGCGGCCGGAGGCGAGGTCCACGTCTACCGGCACGGGGCCCACGTGACGCACTTCCAGCCGGACGGCGCGCGGCCGGTGCTCTGGCTGAGCCGCCAGAGCCAGTTCAGCGGCGGGCGGCCGGGCAAGCCGATCCGCGGCGGCGTTCCCGTCTGCTTCCCGTGGTTCGGGCCGAAGGCGGGCGAGCCCGAGGCGCCCCTGCACGGTTTCGCGCGGACCCTGCCGTGGTCGCTCGAGGGTGTGCTGCCCGGGTCGGGCGGCGGCCTGCGGGCCGTGCTGCGGCTCGGGCCCGACGACGTCACGCGGCGCTTCTTCCCGCACGACTTCGAGGCGCGTCTCGAGGTCTCCGTCTCGCGCGTGCTGCGGCTGGAACTGGCCGTGCGCAACACGGGCGCGACGCCGTTCACCTTCGAGGAGGCGCTGCACAGCTACTTCGCCGTCGGCGACGCGCGCCGCATCGGGATTGCCGGCCTCGAGGGCGCGGGCTACCTCGACAAGACGGACGCGATGGCGCGCAAGACGCTCGGTTCCGCCCCGCTCGCCATCGCGGGCGAGACCGACCGCGTCTTCTCGAGCCACTCGGGGCGGATCACGATCGACGACCCGGCCTGGGAGCGCCGCATCGCCATCGACCGTGGCGGCTCGCGGACGGCCGTCGTCTGGAACCCGTGGGTCGCGAAGGCGAAGGCGATGCCGGACTTCGGCGACGACGAGTGGCCGGAGATGGTGTGCGTCGAGTCGGCCAACACCCACGACGACGCCGTGGCGCTGGCCCCGGGCGAGTCGCACGAGTTGACGACGACGATCGAGGTGGTCGCCGCGCCATAATGGACCCGACACGGAGGCACGCATGCGCCGGCTGACGCTCGTCGCCGCACTCGTCGTTCTCGGAATCCCCGGCTGCAAGAAGGACGAGAAGCCGACCGCGCCGTCGCTCGCGGCCACCTGCGCCGCGCAGCCGGCGACCGGCACGGCGCCGCTCACCGTCACGTTCCAGTTCGCCGTCTCCGGCGCCGAGGGGCCGTTCCAGGTGGCGGTGGCCTACGGCGACGGCCTGAGCGGGACGAATCCCGACCTGCCCCACACCTACACGACGCCCGGCGTGTTCAGCGCGGCCTTCACCGTGACGACCACGACGCAGAGCGCGCGCTGCTCGGCCAGCGTCACCGTCCTGCCCGGCACCACCCCGACGCCGCCGGCCGGCTCGAACCGGCCGCCGAACCCCGTCTACAAGTCGACGCCCGACGCCGTCGGCTCGACGGTGAGCGGCACGGCGCCGCTCGCCGTGCGCTGGAACCTGTGCGCGACCACAGACCCGGACCAGGACCTGCTCTACTTCCTGATGGACTTCGACGGCGACGGCCGCTTCGACTCCGGCGGCACGACGGGCGCGAACTGCCGCAAGGACCACGTCTACGCCGTTGGCACCTACACCCCGAGGCTGTGCGTCCACGACATGACCGCGTCCGGTGAGGCGCTGCACGACGACCAGTGCCGCAGCTTCACCGTGAAGGCAACGCCGTAGTCCATTCCGAGGAGCACGGCCGCGTCGGGCGACGAGGAATCCGCCCGGCGCGCGCGCCTGCGCTCGGGGTTGCCGGGCGCACACCGTAGTCGGCCTCGGCGATGTAGGCGTTGTGCGCGTGGCACAGGAGCTTGATGTTGTCTGGCGCGCGGTTCCCCCCGTGGCCGTACGGGTGGCGGTGGTGGAACTCGAGCCGCTCGCGGGCCGTGCCGCGCCGGCCCTGGGCGTCCACGGAGCGGCAGCGGTCGCCGTCGCGCCTCGCGACGCTGCAGCTGCTCGGTGATCGCGGCCTCGACGATCGCGGCCAGGTCGCCGTCGGGCACCGACGGGCGCATCAGCGCCTGGAGACGCTCGAGTTTCGCGCGCAGCGACGCGCTCGCAGTGAACTGCACCCTGTAGCGCGCAGGGGACAGGGCTTCGATGACCGCGGGCCGGGCCGCGGCAACTCTGTCAGGAACGAGTTGAGTCTCCGGCACTCAAGGGGGCACGAGCGCCGACGGTAGCGGCGCCGATGGCGCTCCGAGCGCGGCGGGGGGCATGGACAGGGCCAGGGGCATCGCCACGGCCGGCGTTGCGGGCACCGAGGGCTGCGGCGTTGCGGTTGCGTGGGCGTCGCGCCGCTCCGGCAGCTTCCGGATCCACGCCAGCGCATCCGGTCGTGGCGACAGCTCTGCGACCAGCTCCTCGACCTCCCGCTTCGAGCGGTGGGTCGCGCGCTGCAGCACCGCGTCGCGGTTGGCCACGGTGAGGTGCGGCGCCAGTCGCGCGATCGCGCTCAGGTGCAGCCGGCCGTCGGCGAGCATCGCGAGCAGCACCGGGTGCTCGCGCGAGGCCCGGGCCGCGGCGATCCGGTGGCGCGCGTCGACCTCGCCGATGTGCGCGACGAGCAGGCGCTTTCGCGTGTCGCAGGAGCGGTCGTGGTGGACGGGATGTCGTGCGAGCGGGTTCGAAGCTGTCCGCGAGCGGCAGTACGTTTCTGGCGCATCAGCGGCTGCGACACACTGGCTGGCTGAAGCCGCTGACGTGTCGGCGACGGGCGTTCTGCAGTTCTGTCAAGTGCTCGGGCGAGAAGCAAGGAAGACACAAGAGGAACAGCCATCCCTACGGCGCCAGCAGCCCCCGCTTCCTCAGCTGCGCCTCGGTCAGGCGTCGCGCCTCCGGACCCCACGCGCCCGGACCGCGCAGCAGCATCGCGAACAGCGTAGGCTTCCCTTCCTTCTCGACCCAGCCGACCCACCACCCGTGGTCGGGCGCCGTACCGCCGCCGCACGAGCCCGTCTTGCCGCGGTACACCAGCGAGGGCGTGCGCTCCTGCACGAGGATGTCCCGCACGATCCGCTGCGAGCGCTCGGAGAACGGCAGCTTCGACGCGCGCAGGCGGTCGAGGAACGCGATCTGCTCCTCGGGCGAGATGCGGAGCGAGCGGCCCAGCCAGAACGTGTCGATGCCGCTCGAGGTGTCGCCGTTGCCGTATGGGATCGCCGAGAGCAGCTTCTGCATCCGCTCCTGGCCCACGCGGCGGGCCAGCTCCTGGTAGTACCAGACGACCGACACCTTGATCGCGCTCGCGAGCGAGTGGTCGCGGTTCCATTCCTCGCGGTCCCGCTTCACGCCGTCCCACTTGATGACGAAGCCCTCGTCGGCGATCACTCCGGTCTCGAGGCCGATCAGCGAGTTCGGGATCTTGAACGTCGAGCAGGGCGAGAGCCGCTCGGCGCACAGCGTGCCGACTCGCTCCAGCGGGGCGGTCGCACCGCCTTCCTGGAGGAGGAAGCAGCCCTCGCGGCCGCCGAACACGTCGGCGGTCGAGGCGGCGCCGGGTGCCTGCCCCGCCTGAACGGTGCGGCCGGCGATGAGCGCGGCGCCGAGGACGAGGGCGACGAGGGCGCGGTCGGTTGTCACTCGCATCATGATCGGAC
>JBGASI010000711.1:0-1420 GCA_044229815.1 Vicinamibacteria bacterium
GTGAGACCGGGGGCAATGCGCCAGCCACGCGCTGGGTGGTCGGCCTGGCCGGGGGCGAGGCCCGCAACCACGGGCGCTCGGAAGGCGCGCCGTGGTTCGAGGTACGCGTGGGCCGGGCCCTCGCCGGGGGCGCGCTGAGCCTGGACCTCGGCCTCGCCGCCAGCGGGGTGGGATCCGCCTCCCACGGCCCCGCCTTCGGCACGGCCACGCTCGGCCTCGAGGGGTTGCCGCTGCCACGCCACACCGTCTCCCCCTTCGCGCGGGTCGAGCTGGGCCTCCTGGCGGAGGACGAGTACGGCGGAACGCTCGCGAGCATCGGCGGCGGCGTGGCCGTGCGCGTCGGCCCGCGCCTGTCGCTGCGCGTCGGCCTCTCGATCGGCAACCACGACGGCCAGAACGGCCCGAACTCCTACTACGGGGGCGTCCAGTACCGCTGGTGAAGGGCGGCCTCAGGCCTCGATGTCGAGCGTGACGTCGAGCGACGGCGCGCTGTGCGTGAGCCAGCCGAGCGAGAGGATGTCGACCCCCGTCTCGGCGACCGCGCGCGCGGTCTCGGGCCGGATCCCGCCCGAGGCCTCCGTCAGCACGCGGCCACGGGCGCGCCGCACCGCCTCGCGCAGGGTCGGCAGGTCCATGTTGTCGAGCAGCACGACGTCGACGCCGACGGCCAGCGCCTCGTCGAGCTGCTCGAGCGTGTCCACCTCGACCTCGACCTTCACCATGTGCCCCACGGCGCGGCGCACGCGCCGCACGGCCTCGGCCACGCTGCCGGCCAGGGCGAGGTGGTTGTCCTTCAGCAGCACGGCGTCGTCGAGGCCGAAGCGGTGGTTGCTGCCGCCCCCCGCGCGCACCGCGTGCTTCTCGAGAGCGCGCAGCCCCGGCGTCGTCTTGCGCGTGCAGGTGACGCGCGTCGGCAGGCCCTCGAGCCGCTTCAGCACGTCGCGCGTGGCCGTGGCGATGCCGCTGAGGTGGCCGAGCAGGTTGAGCGCCGTGCGCTCGGCGGCCAGCAGCGCGCGCGCGCTCGACTCGACACGCGCCACGATGCCGCCCGGCTCGACGTCCTGGCCGTCCCGCCGCCGCACGTCGAAGCGGGCGTCGGCGTCGAGCAGGCGGAAGGCGAGCTGCGCCGTCTCGAGCCCGGCGATCCGGCCGCCGACGCGGGCCAGGAGGACGCCGCGGCCGGTCAGGCCGGGCGGCGCCACCGCGTCGGTCGTGACGTCGCCGGCGCGGCCGAGGTCCTCGAGCAGCGCGCGGCGCACGACGTCCTCGTACAGGAGAGACGGCATCGGGACGAGATCGCTCACGCCGAAACCTCCGCGCTCGTGGCCGCGGGCTCGGCGAGCGGCTCGGTCGTGAGCCGGACGCCACCCGCCACGGGTGAGAGCAGGATACGCCGCCTCCAGGCCGCGTCCAGCGCCGG
>JBGASI010000711.1:1453-2372 GCA_044229815.1 Vicinamibacteria bacterium
GGCGCCCGGCCGTGAGCAGGCTGCGCGTCTCGGGAGCGGCCGCGGCCGCGTCGATCCCGGCCAGCTCCGCGAGGGCCCGCCGGAGGCCTTCCCCGCTGCGCACGAGGCCGACCTCGTCCCACATGAGCCGGCGCAGCCGGGCCTGGAGACCGGGGTCGGCGTCGGCGCGGACGGCGGCGGCGGCGAGCGCGGCCGGCCCGACGAGGGCCGCGCCGCGGCGCAGGTGCGGCAGGGCCTCGCCCACGGAGCGCGCCACGCGCGCGCCGAACACGAGGGCCTCGAGCAGCGAGTTGCTGGCGAGACGGTTGGCGCCGTGGACGCCGGTGCAGGCCACCTCGCCGGCGGCCCACAGCCCGTCGACGCTCGTGCGGCCGTCGAGGTCGGTGGCGACGCCGCCCATGTGGTAGTGCGCGGCCGGGGCGACGGGTATCGGCTCGACACGCGGGTCCAGCCCGTGCGCGCGACACGCCTCGAACACCGTCGGGAAGCGTTCCGGGAAGGCGTCACCGACCGCCTCGCGCGCGTCGAGGAAGGCGCGGCGGCCGGAGGCGAGGGCCGACCAGATCGCGCGGGCGACCACGTCGCGCGGCAGCAGCTCGGCCTGCGGTCCCGCGGCCTCGAGCAGGCGCCGCCCGTGCTCGTCGACGAGGGTCGCGCCGGCGCCGCGCAGGGCCTCCGTGAGCAGCGGCATCGGGTCGGCGCCCGTGTCGAGCGCCGTGGGGTGGAACTGCACCATCTCGACGTCGGCGAGGCGCGCCCCGGCGCGCCACGCGAGCGCGAGGCCGTCGCCCGTGGCCTCGGGCGGATTCGTCGTGCGCGCGAAGAGCCGGCCCAGGCCGCCCGTCGCGAGCACGACCGCGCGGGCCCGGTGCAGCACGAGCGCGCCGTCGGCGTGGCGCGCGAGGACGCCCGCGATCCG
>JBGASI010000262.1:0-6666 GCA_044229815.1 Vicinamibacteria bacterium
GGGCGCGGCGCGCAGGCGCAGCGCCAGGTCGAGCGCGTAGGCCGGGGTCGAAAGCGTCAGGTCGCCGCCGCGCCAGTCGATGGTCCGCGACTCGACGACCGCGCCGTCGATCGGCCTCAGCCACTCCAGCCGATACGCCCCGGCCGGGACGCCGCGCAGCGTCACGTCGTCGCGATGGCTGCCGGGGCTCGGCACGAAGTGCGCGCCCCACTCCGCCTCCTCCTGCGCATGGAAGAGGTAGACGGCGTACTGCCGGCCCGGGTCGGCGAGCGCGCTCGCGAGGACGCCCGTGGGCAACCCCCCGACGCCGTCGAAGCGCGACACGCGCGCGAGGTCGAGGCCCTCGACGAACTGCCGCAGCGCCCGGCGCTGCGGCAGGATCGCCTCGCGCGTCGGCGCGCCGCCCCGCTCCTGGCCGCGGTGGAACTCGCCGTTGAGGTTGATGACCCCGGCGCCCCCGCCGAGCAGGAACCACCAGCCCTCGAGCCGCACCGCGTCCGCGGCGTAGGGCGTCTTCACGAGCGAGTGGCCGAAGTAGTCCGACTCCACGTCGACGATCGGCTTGCGCGCGGCGTAGTTGCGCTCGAGCGCCCGGCCCGCCGGCCGCACGTACTCGGTCGGCAGCCAGTCGCACCAGGGCTCGGCCGAGAGGTCGGGCGAGAGGTTCTGCACGGTCTGGCCGAGCAGGTGCTTCTTCGGCAGCGGCCGCTCGGCCTCGAGGAACGCGTCGCGCAGGGCGAGCAGCCACGGGACCACCGCGGCATCCTCGTGCAGGACGATGCTGCCGTCGGGGCGACCCACGAGGGACGGCTCGTCGCACAGGTCGTAGATCACGTTGTCGTAGGCGTTGAGCTCGGCCGCCAGCTTCGCGACGTACGCCCGCTGGTGGCGCAGCACGTCCTCGTTGCGCGGGTCGCGGGTCGTGAACAGGCCGCACTCCTCCGCCTCGTAGCGGCCCACGCCCTGCACGTTGTTGCGGTGGTGAAACGCCATCAGCGGCCAGCTGTCCGCGTACATGCCGTTGAAGAAGGCGACCTCGACCACGATCCCCCGCCGCGCGGCGTGCTCGACGAAGCCGCGCAGGCGCGCGAAGTACTCGGGGTTCCAGCGCTCGAGGTCCAGCTTGAAGGACGGCTGCCCCGGCGCCCCGAGCGCCGGGTGCGCGCCCGGCTCGCTCGAGCGCGCCCAGGGCAGGATCTGCCGCCCCGGCCGCGGCCCGAGCGGGTTGCCGGGCACGTACTTGTCCTCGACCTCGAACATCCCGCCGGGGTAGATGCGTGTCAGGTTCATCCCGCCCGCCGCCAGCGCGTCGAGGAAGCGCACGTAGTCGAAGTCCGCGTCGATCACCGCGCCGTAGTGGTGGTCCGTCGTGACCAGCACGAGCGGCCGTCCGTCGCGCGCGAAGTAGCGCGGGTTCTGCGGCCAGACGCGCACGGGCTCGGCCGCCGCCGTGGCGGCGAGACCGGCGAGCGAGAGGAGCGCCGTGCTGAGCAGCGGGATCCGGGATCCGGACATGGAACCTCCCTCGGCGAGAGGGGGATCATGACACGGCCCTGCGCGAAGCCATGGGCCTCCTTGCGTTCTCCTTGCTTTCGGCGCGATGAGTCAGACGACTCACCGGGGGGCATCCCACCGCGTGCGAGAGTGCGGGTCGCACGGGAGGTGCGCCAGTGAGCAAGCCATCGTCGGTCCCCGCCCTACAGTGGAGCCGCATCGCGGCAATCGGCCTCGTCGTCGCCCTGGCGGCCTGCGGCGGAGGCGGATCGCCCACGGCGACGCCCACGCCGACTCCGGCTCCGGCCAAGGCGGTCATCAAGGTGCTGATCGACCCCAGTCCCGTGATCGCCGTGGCGAGCGGCGACCCGAGCTACCCCTGGGCCTTCCGGGTCAACATCCAGCTGAGCGACTCCGGCGGCGTCGCCTTCGTCGTGTCCTCGATGCAGACGACGGTCATCTCGGCCCTGAGCGGGGCCACCCTGGTGACCCTCGACACGAACGCGTTCGTCGGCGTGAAGATCCCCGCCTACGGCCAGGAAACGGCGCAGTTCGGGGTCCTCGCCTATCGCATGGAGAACTTCACGAAGGAGGGCCGCGTCAACTTCAAGTTCAACTTCATCGACGACAAGGGCAACGCCTCCGTGTACGACGGCTCCGTCACGGTGCAGCACATCGGCGGCCCGGCCCGGCTGCCCGAGTAGCCGCGAGCGCCACCGCGAGGTTCGTCGGAAGGGCGCGAGGGTGTTCGAACGGGCTGCGGCGCGCCTGCCTCCTGACGCTCCGGCGTCGGCGCCCGTGCCCTCCAGGTCTCCCGGATCAGCGGGGCCAGGCCAATGGAGCGTCGAGGAGACGACCAGACCTCTCGACGGCAGCAAGGCGGTGGCAATTGGGCTGGTCGACCACACAGAGGCCATGCAGCTTGCCCTGCTGTGCCAACAGGGAAAACCCGCGGCCTACGTCGCCGCTGCGAGGACTTGCGGCCAATCGAGTCCATCCGGCGGCTGCGCTGCCCCGTCCTGATTCTCGCGGGCACCGCCGACCACAATACGACCGAAGCGCAGACTCGCGCACTGTTCGCGGCCGCCAACAACCCGAAAGAACTGGGCTCGTTCCCGGCGCATCGCACGATGACCTGCTGCGATTCGATGCCAGAGGCTATGCCACTCACGTCATCGGCTTTCTGGATCGGCACCTAGCCAGGGGAGCGACGGGTGGCCGAGCCAGGGGATCGCTCTGATGGAACTCCGGACGGCTACCGTGTGCTCGACGATCTCCCGACCGTAAGGGGAGCGCTCCAGCGGCTGGCGACGAAGTAGCGCTCCGTTCGAGGCTGGGAAGAGACCTCGCAGCATCGGGGTTAGGATGATCCTCGGACATGAGCCTATCCTCGCCATGGCGCCAGGGCGGTGTGAGCGGGCTCCTGGCCGGGGTTCTGTTCCTGGGCTGGGTCACGCTCGCTCGGGCCGCGGAACCCGAGTCCGTCAGCCTTGGCACGCCTGCGCGCGGGTCGCTGCAAGGGGGCGTCTCGCTGCCTTCGGCGGGCGATGGCCTCGTGACGTACTCGACGCTCGGCAACTGGCTCGGCCGCCAGCTCGTGAATTCGCGCGTGCGGGACACGCTGGCGAGCCATGGGTCACGTGAAGAAGGTCGTCCTCGACCTCGTGAAGATGCTGCCGGACGAGTGCACGCTGGAGCACGTGCAGCGCGCGCGGTACGTGCGCCAGAAGTTGGAGAGCAGCATGCAGGCCGCGGCCGCTGGCCGCGTCAGCAGTCACGCGCAGGTGAAGGAGCAGTTCTCCAGGCAGCTCGCACGATCTCGTTCCTAGTTCGCACCCCGCACCGGAGAGGGCATCACCTCCGGATAGACGAGGCGAGCATCTCGCAGCTCCTTGCCGTCAGCACCGACGACCTCCAGCTTCCATTTGCCGGGCTTGTTCGCCTTCCCTGGAAGCTGGACCTCCAGGCGGTAGCCTGCCGTCATCATCGAGGCGAAGGATCGCGCAGACCCGTCCTTCTGGAGTTCCTCCAGCGCGTAGTGGCTCCCGCCGGTTGCCTTCGTGACGTCCGATATCCAGCTCGACGCAATCAGGTACGCCGTATCCTGCGGGCGGGCCTTGTTCGTGCGGACCACGAACACGCGGACGCCTCTCCCTGCAACGGTCGCGATCACCTCCGCCTCATCGGACCGGCTTGCGGTGTCCTCTCCGTCGGTGAACAAGCAGATCGCATCGCCCAGAGCACTGTCGGCAAGTACCCCACTCAGCCGAGACAGTCCATCGAGAAGAGCGCTCGGTCCGCCGGGCCTGTCGTGCGCTTCGCCGAGTGCGCTCCGGAGCGTCGCCCGGTCGTTCGTCAGATTGGAGTGCATCTTCACTCCGGCCGCCACGGAGAAGACCGCGACTCTGTGCTGCGGCGTGAGGCTGCTCACCAGATCCCGCGCTGCCGCGAACGCTGCTTCGCCACCGCTCTGGCCCGTGAGGCTCCCGCTTGTGTCCATGACCAATGCGATGCGACGAGGCTCAGCGTCGAGCGCAGCGGACAGAATCGTGACCGGCGTGCCTCGCATCTTGCCCCGGAAGTTCGCCGCGCTCAGACCAGGGACTTGATTGCCGTCCCGGTCCAGGACGTTGACGAGGACGACTCGCCGCTCGCCCTCCTGCGCCGTCACCGGTAGCGCTGCCGCCCCGATCAGGGATGCGGCACCGCTCAGCAGCGCGAGAGCGACCCCCAGGTTCGCTGATGTCGTGGTCATCCGGCGCCGACTCCTCGCGGTGGATCTTACGCCCGCAACTCGGCGCGTGGACGCAGCTAGGCGACTCGTCGCGAGTTGGACGGGGCGAAGGCTATCCTCACGGTGACACCAAGACGGGCCAGCATGTCGATGAGCGCATCGGTGCTGAAGAGGCCGATCTTGCCGCGCAGCAGGTCGCTGACTCGTGGCTGGGATACACCCATGATCTTCGCCGCCGCGGCTTGCGTGACGCCACGGGCTCTCAGCACCTTCTCGATCTGGAGCATGAGTTTCGAGCGAACCAGGAGATGCTGAGCCTCCTCCAGCCCGAAACCCAGATCCCGGAAGATGTTCCCGCCCGACCGAGCCACTCTCGCCCTACCTGCCATAGCCCCGCTCCCGTCTCCATGCGACCAACTCCTGGTACCTCGCACGAGCGAGTTCGACGTCTCTCGTGGCCGTCTTCTGACTGCGCTTCTCGAAGGCATGGGGCACGTATACAAGTACGAGTATGTCGCGTCAATGCGCAGGAGGTCTAGCCCAAACGCGGCTGGCGAGGCTGGCTCCCGCGGGCGACGATCTCGAGGCCAGGAGGGTACGCTGATCTACCGCAGCGAGTCGATGCACATCAGCGTCATGTCGTCGCGGGGGCGGACGGTGCCGCAGTGGTGCAGCACCTCGGTGATCACGCCGTCGACCAGGCGCCGGCCGCGGTCCTCGCGGTTCGCCTGCAGCCAGCCGCAGAGGCGGGCCTCGCCGAACTCCTCGTCCTTCGGGCTCTCGGCCTCGGTGACGCCGTCCGTGTAGAGGACCAGGCGGTCGCCCGGCTCGAGCTCGATCGACATCGAGGGAAAGTCCGTCTCCACGGTGACGCCGAGGGCCATCGCCGTGGCCGCGAGGCGCGCCGGGGGATGACCGTGGGCGAACAGCAGCGGCGGGTTGTGGCCGCAGTTGACGTAGTCGATGCGGCCGCTGGCGAGGTCGAGCTCGCCGTAGAAGAAGGTGATCAGGCGGTTCGACGGGATGTTCGCGCACAGGTGGGCGTTGAGCTTCGCCGCCAGCTCGCTGCCGCGGAACCCGGCCGAGAGCAGCGTGCGCAGGCTGCCCTGCAGCAGCGCCATCAGCAGCGCCGCCGGCATGCCCTTGCCCGCCACGTCGCCGATGGCGAAGGCGAGCCGCCGCTCGCCGAGGTCGATCAGGTCGAAGTAGTCGCCGCCCACGGTGTTGGCGGGGCGCATCGCGGTCGCGATCGCGACGCCCTCGCGCTCGACCGGCTCGAAGGGCAGCAGCCCGAACTGGATCTGGCGCGCCACCTCGAGGTCGCCCTTGAGCCCCAGCTTGTCGCGCAGCTCGAGCGCGAGCAGGAAGAACAGCACCGTGCCCGCGAGCGCCAGCCACGCCAGGGGGTTGCCCATCGGGCGCAGCGAGAACGGGCCCTGCTGCAGCGCGCCCAGCAGCAGCGCGCACCAGCCGCCCGCCAGCACCAGCACCGCCAGCGCGAACAGCACGCGGCGCCACGGGCTGAGCCGGTAGGCCACCGCCAGGAAGAAGCGCAGCGCCGACTTCGGCCAGCGCTCGTGCCAGGGCCGCGCGACGAGGTCGTCGAGGTTCACCTCGCGCGTCAGGAAGCGGAAGGTCTCCTGCGCCTCGTGCTCCACCAGCTCGCGCAGGCCCTGGTGCGTCACGTCGCGGGTGAACAGGTCGCGCAGCGCGTCCCAGTAGCCCTCGGTCAGAGCCGGCCGGCTGGCCGGCCGCGGCCGCGGGCCGAAGCGCGAGGCGAGCTCCTCGAAGCGCTCGCGCGACTTCTCGGCGACCGCCGACGCGAGCGTGGGCCGGCTCATGGCAGCAACAGCGACTTGCGGATGGCGCGGCCGGAGAGCTCCTGCAGCCGCGAGCGCGACTCGGCCGGCAGCGCGAGGACGCCCGTCTTCAGCGCCTCGCGCAGGGCCAGCACGTCGGCCGGCGGCACCGGGTGGCCGGCCTTGATCTCGGCGAGCAGCGCGGCGAGCGCCGGGCGCTGCGCCTCGGGCAGCGGGGCGTACACCTGCTGGTAGATGGCCCGCATCTCGTTCGCCTCCCGCGGCACGAGCGCGTCGAGACCGCGGCTGACGGCCCGCAGCGCCGCCGCCGGGACGTCGTCGAGAGACTGGCCCTGGCTCATGCGCTCCGCTACCAGGAGACGTAGCGCGTCCTTCGAAAGTTCCGGCACCTCCAGCGACAGCCGCTCGACCGCCTCCTGCAGGCGCGCCTCGACGAGTCCGGTCGGCGTGACGCCGCGGCACAGCGCGTCGAGCTCGGAGGCGAACGCCGCGCCCGCCTTGACGGGCGCCCAGGCCTCGAGCGAGAAGACGTCGTAGCCGTCGGCCCAGGCGACCACCGCGCCCTGCATCGGCTCGAGGCCGTCGTCCCAGCTCGTGCGCACGAGCCGGCCCAGTCCC
>JBGASI010000263.1:0-6664 GCA_044229815.1 Vicinamibacteria bacterium
CTCGTCCGGGACCTCGGCCTCGACTTCTACCAGGTTCACTGGTACGAGCACGTCGACTCGCTCGCGACGCTGGCCCGTCCGGTGGCGACGCTGGGCCTGGATCGCCCGCTGATGCTCGGCGAGTTCCCCACTCGCGGCTGCTCGCGCTCGCCGGCCGCCATCCTGGCGACGGCCGCCGAGGCGGGCTACTCCGCGGCGCTCGGCTGGTCGCTCCTGGCGGGAGACTGGGCGAGCGACCCGCAGGCCTGCCACGCCGCGCTCGCGCAGCGCAGCGGCCGCGATCGGCCGGGGATCGCGCGCGCCTGACCATGCCCGTCTACAGGCTGGACGAGCGCCTGCTGTTCCCGCCACCCGAGCGCGCGCCCCGGCGAGGCCCGCTGGCCGTGGGCGGCGACCTGAGCCCCGCCCGCCTGCTGCTCGCCTACTCGATGGGCATCTTCCCGTGGGAGGGCGAGCCGCTGCACTGGCACAGTCCCGATCCCCGGATGGTGCTTCACGTCGACGACCTGCGCGTGAGCCGCAGCCTGCGCCAGGCCCTCCGGCGGGGCGCCTTCGAGGTGACGCTCGACCGCGCCTTCCGAGAGGTGATGATCGGCTGCGCCGCGGCGCCGCGGCCCGGCCAGGACGGCACCTGGATCACGCCGGGGATGGTCGAGGCCTACGGCGAGCTCCACCGGCAGGGCGTCGCGCACTCGGTCGAGGCCTGGCGGGAGGGCGAGCTCGTGGGCGGGCTCTACGGCCTCTCGCTCGGTGCCGCCTTCTTCGGCGAGTCGATGTTCGCCAGGGCGCGCGACGCGTCGAAGGTGGCCTTCGTGCGGCTCGTCGAGCAGCTCCGGACCTGGCGGATCCCCCTGGTGGATTGCCAGGTCTACACCCCGCACCTCGCCTCGCTCGGGGCCGCCGAGTGGCCGCGCGCGCGCTTCCTCGAGGCGCTGCGGGCCTCCTTGCGCGAGCCGACGCGGCTCGGCCCATGGCGGTTCGACGCGGACGGGATCAGCCCGGGCCCCGCCCCGGCCAACCCTCCCGGCGCGCCCGCTCGAGCGCCTCGCGAAAGTCCTCCGGCAGCGGGCTCGAGACCACCAGCTTCGCGCCGCTGAGCGGGTGCGGCAGCGCGAGCCGCGCGGCGTGTAGCAGCAGCCGGCGCAGCTGCGGCGTGCCGGGGCCGCCGTAGAGGGCGTCGCCCAGGATGGGCGCCCCGACGTGAGCGAGGTGGGCGCGGATCTGGTGCTTGCGGCCGGTGCGCGGCCAGACCTCGAGCAGCAGCGCCGCCGCCAGCCGCTCGCGCACGATCACGTCGGTCACCGCTTCCGGCGCGCCCTCGCCCCCGATCTCGACCCTTTGCCCCGTGGCCGACGCGAGCGGCACCGCGACGCGGAAGCGCTCGGGCGGGGCCGTGGTCGGGCGAGCGGCGAGCGCGACGTAAGTCTTGTGCACCTCCCGGCGTTCGAACGCCCGGGCCAGCCCCTCGTTCGCCCCGCGGGCGATCGCGAACAGGACGACGCCGGACGTGTCGCGGTCGAGGCGCTGGTGAACCGCCACGTACGGCTCGCGTCCCTCGGCCCGCAGGAGCCGCTCGACGGCGCCGACCAGGCTCGCCCGTCCCGGGTCCGCCGTCGCGTGCGTGGGCAGCCCCGGCGGCTTGTCGACGGCGAGCAGCGTGTCGTCCCGGTAGAGGATCGCCGATCGTCCGAGCTCGAACGGCCGGTCCGTCCGCTCGGTGGGGGCGACGAGGGACTCGAGCCGCGCCAGCGCCTCGATCCGCTGCCCTGCGCTCAACACGCGCCCGGGACCGCGCACCACGGCGCCGTCGACGCGCACGACCCCGGCCACGATCATGGCGCGCACGCGCGAGCGCGGCGCCGGCCGCTCGAGATCGGCGGCGAGCCACTCGGCCAGCAGGTCCGTCAGCCGCCGGCCGGCCTCAGCCTCGGCCACCCGGCGCACCAGCCGCCGCAGGTCCCGAGGGGCGCTCCTCCTCTTCCAGGCCATCCGCCGTCAGCCTACAACGCTTCGCGCGCGGGCGGCTCGGCACTATCATCCTCGGATGGCGGCTGCGCGGCTGTACAAGATCACGTTCCTCAACCAGGGCCAGGTCTACGAGATCTACGCGAAACGGGTCAACCAAGGCGGCCTGCTCGGCTTCGTCGAGGTGGAAGGCCTCGTCTTCGGCGAGAAGACGCGCGTCGTGGTCGACCCCACCGAGGAGCGCCTCGAGCGCGAGTTCGAGGGCGTCAAGCGCTGCTACCTGCCCATGCACTCGGTGGTGCGCATCGACGAGGTCGAGAAGAGGGGCCCCAGCCGGATCACCGACGCCGCCAAGGGCAACGTCGCGGCGTTCCCGGTCCCCTACTTCCGACCGGGACGAGGCGAGCCGGAGTCCTGACCGGTCCGACCGCGACGGGAGACCAGGCGCTCCCGCCCTGCCCGCTTTTCGATTGACGCCGGGCCTTCCACGAGCCTACCTTCTTCACAGAGGGGCGGTCGGCGCGCGGCTGGCGGCGTCGCGCGTGGAAGCGCCGGATTCATCACGAAGTCCGGAGGACGCCATGACCCCAGTGCCTTCGATCGACCGGGCGGCCCGCAACGCCGTCGGAGAGCACGCCGGCCTCCGTCGAATCCTCGCCCAGGTCGAGGCGGCGTTTCGCCCGGGGACCCTGCGCGCGGCCAGCGGGCCCGACGTCGTGGCCGCCGGTCTGGACTCGCTTCGCGGTCCCCTGCGCGCGCACTTCGAAGAGGAAGAGCGCGCCGGGCTGTTCGAGCAGATCGAGGAGCGTAGCCCCGAGCAGGCGCCCGTCTGCGACCGCCTCCGGCGCGAGCACGCCAGCCTCATCCGCCGGCTGGACACGCTGCGCGCCACTCCCCCGCTGGACCGTCGGCAGCCCGGCTGGTCCGGCGCCGTGCGGACCTTCCTGGACGAGCTGAGCGGACACGAGAACTGCGAGACGGACCTGCTCACCCGCGCACTCGACGGCTCCACCGCGGCCGCCGACTGAAGCCTGCGGGCCGGCCTCAGCGCAAGCCGGTCTTGTGCTCCTGGACGAGCCGCTCGACGACCTCCGGCTCCGCGAGGGTCGACAGGTCGCCGAGGCCCTCGTACTCCGATGCCGCGATCTTGCGCAGGAGGCGCCGCATGATCTTGCCGCTGCGCGTCTTCGGCAGGCCGGAGGCGATGTGGATCACGTCGGGCGCCGCGAACGCGCCGATCGCGTGGCGCACCTGCTCCTTGAGGGCCCCCTGGAGCTGGTCGCGATCCGCGCCCGCGTAGTCGGAGGTCACCAGCACGTAAGCGTAGATGCCCTGGCCCTTGATCGGGTGCGGGAAGCCCACGACGGCAGCCTCGGCCACCGAGTCGTGCGCGACGAGCGCGCTCTCGACCTCCGCCGTGCCGAGGCGGTGCCCCGACACGTTCAGCACGTCGTCGATCCGGCCGGTGATCCAGTAGTAGCCGTCCTCGTCGCGCCGCACGCCGTCGCCGGTGAAGTAGTAGCCGGGGTACTGCGTGAAGTAGGTCTCCTTGAAGCGATGGTGGTCGCCCCAGACGGTGCGGGCCTGGCCGGGCCACGGCCCGCCGAGGCAGAGCGCGCCGCTCACCCCGTTGCCCTCCAGCACCTTGCCGTCCGTGGTGTCGAGCACCACCGGCTTCACGCCGAAGAAGGGCAGCGTCGCCGACCCGGGCTTGGTCGGGGTGACGCCCGGCAGCGGCGAGATCAGGATCCCCCCGGTCTCCGTCTGCCACCAGGTGTCGACGACCGCGCAGCGCTTGTCCCCGACGACGTCGTGATACCAGCGCCAGATCTCCGGGTTGATCGGCTCGCCGACGCTGCCGAGCACGCGCAGCGAGTCGCGGCGGTAGCGCTTCACCCACTCGTCGCCGCCCTGGGCCAGCGCGCGCAGGGCCGTCGGCGCGGTGTAGAAGATGTTGACGCCGAGGTCGTCGACGATGCGCCAGTAGCGCCCGGCGTCGGGGTAGGTCGGCGTCGACTCGAACATCACGGTCGTCGCGCCGTTGGCGAGCGGGCCGTAGACGATGTAGCTGTGGCCGGTGACCCAGCCGACGTCCGCGGCGCAGAAGTAGACGTCGCCCGGGTGGTAGTCGAAGACGATCTTGTGGGTGTAGGCGGCGTACACCAGGTAGCCGCCGGTGGTGTGCATCAGGCCCTTCGGCTTGCCCGTGCTGCCGGAGGTGTAGAGCACGAACAGCGGGTCCTCGGCCCCCATCCACTCGTTCGTGCAGGTCGAGCGCTGCTTGCGCGTCTCGTCGTCGAGCCACAGGTCCCGCCCCGGCTCCATCGGCACGTCCGTGTCGGTGCGCCGCGCCACGAGGACCGTCTCCACCAGCGACATGCCCTCGATCGCCCGGTCGACCGTCTTCTTCAGCGGGATGCGCTTGCCGCCGCGCAGGCCCTCGTTCGCCGTCACGACCAGGCGGCAGCGCGCGTCCACGATCCGGTCGCGCAGGGACTCGGAGCTGAACCCGCCGAACACGACCGAGTGGACCGCGCCGATGCGCGCGCAGGCCAGCATCGTGTAGACGAGCTCCGGCATCATCCCCATGTAGATGCAGACGCGATCGCCGCGCCGGATGCCGTGCGCGAGCAGCACGTTCGCCACGCGGCAGACGTTGTGCTTCAGCTCGCGGTAGGAGATGTGCCGGTAGGCGCCGGGCTCGTCCTGCGCCCAGATGATCGCCGTGCGGTCGCCGCGGGCCTCGAGGTGGCGGTCCACGCAGTTGAAGGAGGCGTTGAGGCGTCCGCCCGAGAACCAGGCGAAGTCCACCTCGTCGTAGTCCGCGTCGAAGACGTTCTGCCAGGGATGGAACCAGCTGAGCGCCTTCGCCTGCTCGGCCCAGAACCAGTCCGGGTTGTCGAGCGACAGCCGGTAGAGACGCTGGTACTCGGCCATGCTGCTGATGTGGGCCCGGGTCGCGATCTCCGGCTTGACGGGATACAGATCGGACAAGCTCGCCTCCCTCTTGCGCTCACCGCGGAAGCCGGATTCTAGCGCGCCCTCAGCCGCCTTGCGATGAAGAGGGTCCGGTGGGCCGCGGTGACGAACGCGCCGGCCGCCGTCAGCACGAGGAGCCAGAACAGGAAGCTGCCCTCCGGCCAGGCGAGCACCCGGGACACGAGCGGGTCGAACAGGCAGCCCACGATCTGCAGCACGAGGCGCTCCGCGCGCTGCATCAGGCCGCCCGAGCCGGACACGCCGACGGTCTCGCCGCGGGCCTGGGCGTAGCTGACGAGCAGCGAGCCACCGAGACCCGCCGCCACGACGAGCGGGCCCCAAGGGCGCGCCGCGAAGTAGACCACGAAGCCGAGAAAGGCGAAGGTCTCGACGAAGCGGTCGAGGGTGCTGTCGATGAACTTGCCGTAGGCCGACGCCACGCCCTGCGCGCGCGCGAGCCGACCGTCGAGGATGTCGCAGACCCCGGCGAGCGCGATCGCCCAGCCGCCGGCCTCGAGCCGGCCGCTGCCGATCAGCGCCCCGCTGAGCGCGCCGAAGGCCAGCCCCGCCGCGTTCATCCAGTGCGGCGTCGCGCCCGCCCATCCCAGGGCGCGCTCCAGGGGTCCGATCGCCCACATGAACCAGTGCACGAGGAAGTCGCCGACGCCGAGCAGGAATCGCGAGCCCTTGCGCTCGGCGTCCGGGTCTCGATAGGCGGCGCCACCCCGGGCCGCGAAGACGGCGATGGAACCCAACGCCGCCGCCAGGACGAAGCCGAGAAGGACCAGGCTCGGGCTCATCGCGCGGTCCCCCTTCCCCTCCGGTCGCGGAGATAACGGAAGACCCGCCCCCAGAGGAAGACGAGCGGCCAGCGTCGCTCCCGGGCGGTCAGGACGATCGGCTCGCCGGTGTGGCGGCTCGCCTTGCGCACGATGTAGTCGAGCCAGCCCTCGAAGGAGACGATGTGCTTGCCCCACCGCAGCGTCGACCGAACGATCGAGCGGGTGAAGTACAACCTCATCTGAATGCGCTCAACTAGCGATGGCTGCGTGACGAATTGCCAACCGCCGTCTCTCGACCGTTGCAGCCCGCCGGCCTGCTCGACGCTGCAAAGCAGGGCCTCGAGGACCGGCGCCTGCACCAGCCTCTGCGCCTGCCACAGGGCGGCCGCGCGACCCGGCGGCTCAGGCCGGATCTCCCAGGACATGGAGATCTCCAGTGTGCGCCGGCCGTACACGTCGACGTCGAGTTCCGACGGCAACCAGGGCCGCGCCCAGCGCCAGGTTTCGGCCACCGCCGAGGAGAGGCCGTCGAGGATCGACTGCCGGGCCGCCCCGTCTCTCGCGTAGAGGATGCGGGCCGGCTGGAACAGCCGGCCGATCGTGAAGTGGTCGCGGCGGGCGGGCGAGGTCTCGCGGCGGAAGGCGTCGAGCGTCAGCACGGCGACCTTCAGGTGCAGGTCGAGGTCGCGCAGGGCGATCGAGAGCTGCGTCGGCGCGAGCCAGGGGCTCACGACTGTGAGCAGGCGCGGACTCTTGCCGGACAGCCCGGAGCGGCGCAGCGCCCGGTAGAACGGACCGTAGGCGCTCACGATGGCGAACAGGTCGTGTGCGCTGAAGGCGTTCGCCCTGGCAGCGCCGGTGCGCCGCGAGCCGAAGAACACGAGCCCGTGCAGCGTCTCACCGCAGGCGTCCGCGACCCTCGCGGCGGCGGTGGCCAG
>JBGASI010000264.1:0-4274 GCA_044229815.1 Vicinamibacteria bacterium
ATGGCCGCCGGGTCCCTGCCGGCGCGATAATGGCCCCGCCATGACGAGCCCTCTCGACGCCTCCCGCCTCGCCGCGCTGCGCGGCCGCTCCCTGCTGCTGACCCAGGACTGGTCGCCGGACGAGCTCGACACGCTGCTGGCGCTGGCGTCGCGGCTCGAGGCGCTCGACCGCGCGGGCCGCAGCACCGCCTTCCTGCGCGACCAGCTCGCCTACGCCCTCTTCTTCGACAACTCCACGCGCACGAAGTCGGCCTGGGCCGGCGCCGCCGCGCGCCTGGGCATGCAGCCGGTGATCGTGGACGGCTCGTCGACCCAGGTGGCCCACGGCGAGACCGCGGCCGAGACCGGCGCCATGCTCGGCATGAACGCCCACGCGCTCGGCGTGCGCCACGACCTGATCCTGGGCGAGGGCAATCGCTTCATGCGCGACGTGAAGCAGGGGATCGACGACTACCTCGCCGCCAGCGGCGACCGCCGCGCGGTCCCGATCGTCAACCTGCAGTGCGACGTCGACCACCCGACCCAGACGCTCGCCGACCTGCTGTGGCTGCGCGAGCGGCTCGGGGACCTCGCCGGCAAGAAGATCGCCGTGTCCTGGGCCTACTCGCCGAGCTACGCCAAGCCGCTCTCCGTGCCGCAGGGCCTCGTCACCCTGCTCACGCGCTTCGGCGCCCACGTCACGCTGGCGCAGCCCGAGGGCTACCGGCTGCTCGACGAGCCGCTGGCGGCCGCGGCGGCGAACGCCGCCGCCTCGGGCGGCTCGTTCCGCGCGGTCGCCTCGATGGACGAGGCCTTCGAGGGCGCCCACGCGGTGTACCCGAAGTCGTGGGGCCCGTGGGACCTGATGCAGGAGCGCGTCGAGGCGAACCGCCACGGGGACAGGGCGGCGCTCGCCGGGATCGAGAAGCGCGCGCTCGAGCGCAACGCGGGCCACCGCGACTGGATCTGCGACGAGCGGCGGATGGGGCTCACGAAGGACGCGCTGTACCTGCACTGCCTGCCCGCCGACATCGGGGCCGAGGTCAGCCCGGGCGTGATGGAGCGCTTCCGGGTGGACGTGGCACGCGAGGCCAACAAGAAGGTGTACGTGATCATGGCGCTGCTGGCGGCCGCGAAGGTCGAGGACCTCGCGACGCGCCTGCGCGCCTAGGAGCCACCCATGTCCTCGCTCGACTCCGCCATCGCGGCGCTCGCCGCGCGCTACCGGCCGCTCGCCGCGCGCATCCTCGCCGAGGCGATCCGCATCCCCGCGGACCACGTCGACCGGCCCGCCGAGGAGGGCGGCGACCCGCTTTGCGGCCTGAGCAACCACGAGGGGCCGCGGATGGAGTACCTGAAGCGGACCGTGGTCGAGGTGGGCGCGGTAGGAAGCGCCCAGGACGTCGACTTCGACGCCTACGGCAACCTGGTCTGGTCGGTGCAGGACGAAGCGGACGGCGTCCCGGCGAGCGACAAGCGCGTCGTCTACCTCGACGGCCACGCCGACACGGTGCGCGCGCTGCGCCCGCAGTGGCGCGAGAAGACGAACGGCGGCATCGACGCCTACGACGGGCTCGTGGACCTCGCGCGCGTGGACCGGACGGCGCTGCGCGGCCTGCTCGGCTACCTGCCGCCCGACGACGAGTGGGACCACCTGCTGTTCGGCCGCGGCTCGGCGGACCAGCTCGCGGGCGTCGTCGCGCAGATCGTGGCGACGAAGATCCTGCTCGAGCTGGCCGCCGAGGGTGCGCTGCGCGGGGTGATCGTGCGGTCGTACGCGACCGCCGCGGAGGAGGACAACGACGGCGGCGGCCCGCTGCACCTGATGGGCCAGGTCCTGCCCGGCGCCTCGCCCGAGCTCGTGCCCGACGTCGTGATCCTGACCGAGGGCACCGGCGACTCGAAGAAGGGCGCGCTCGGCCTCTACCGCGGCCAGCGCGGGCGCATGCAGATCGAGGTCGTCGTCACCGGCCGCTCCTGCCACGGCTCGATGCCGTGGGAGGGCCTCAACCCCTTCGAGCACGGCGGCGCGATCGTGGCCGAGGCGGCGCGGCGCTACGACGCGCGCGAGGGCTTCCTCGACCACCCGTTCCTCGGCCACGGCACGCGCACCGCGTCGTGGGCGCGGCTCGACACGCCGAGCGACTGCGCGGTGCCGGAGCGGCTGACCTTCCGCTTCGACCGCCGGCTCACGGTCGGCGAGACGCCGGAGCAGGCGCTGCGCGACGTGGAGGCGCTCGACGCCGTGCGCGCGGCCCGGGCGGCCGGGCTGGCGGTCGAGGTGACGGTGCCGCCGTATCGGGAGAAGACCTGGCGCGGCTACCTGGCGGACAACCCGCAGATCTACCGCGGCTGGCTGACGCCCGAGGAGCACCCGGCGATCCGCGCCGCGGTCGCTGCCTACCGCGCGGTCGTGACGCCGCACGTGGTCGAGCCCGCAGGCGGCGCCACGGCCGGGGCCCTGCGCCGGGAGCCGAGGGTCGACCGCTGGATCTTCTCGACCGACGGCGTCGGCTTCCCGATCCCCGTCGGCGATCGGAGGATCGCGGTCCCCGACACGAAGCGCTGGCTGGTGTCGGGGGACGTGAAGCACCCGGCGATGTTCGGGGTCGGCGCCGGCATCGAGCAGAACACGCACCGGGTCGGCGAGTGCGTGGACCTGCGGGAGCTGCAGCACGCGATAGCGGTGCTCGCGCGCTTCCCGAGCGCGTTCGCCGCGAGGACCGCCTAGTCCCGCTTCTGCGGGGCCGACGCGGGCCCTTCCAGCGGAATCCTCAGGCGCACGAGCGCGCCGCCGTCGGCGTGGTTGGCGAGCGTCACCTCGCCGCCTTCGCCCTGGATCAGGCTCTGGGCGATGGTGAGGCCGAGGCCCAGGTGACGCGTGCGCTCGCTGAAGAAGACGTCGAAAGCGCGGGCCAGCGCCGCGGCGGAGAAGCCGGCTCCCCGGTCGCGCACGGCGACCTCCAGCCAGCCGTCGCGCCGGCAGGCCTCCACCTCGACGTCGGAGCCCCGGGGCGCGGCCTGGCAGGCGTTGGTCACGACCGCGGCCACGCTCCGCTCGACAGCCTGGCGCTGCAGCCGGACCGGGCCCGCCTCGGCTCGCACGACGAGCGCGATCCCGGCCTCGGCCACGGCCCGGCGGCACGGCTCCACGGAGGCCTCCAGCAGCGCAGCCAGGTCCTCGTCGACCACCTGCTCCGCGGCCTGCTCGCCGAGAGCGCCCAGCTCGCCAACCAGCCCCGCCACGCGCTGGACGGCCTCGCGGATGTTGGGCAGGAAGCGGCGATCGCCCTCGGTGAGGTGCGCGGTCGCCTCGAGCGCGTCGGCCGACGCCAGGATGATCGCGAGCGGGTTGCGGATCTCGTGGGCGAGGCCCGCCGACAGGGCCCCGAGGAAACGCAGGCGCTCCTGGCGGCGTCGCTCGTCGGCGGCCCGGCGCTCCCCCGCTTCCGCGGCGAGGCGGTGCAGTCCCGTGGTGACCGCCGCGGCCAGGGCCGCCCCGTCGAAGGGCTTCAGCAGGTAGCCGACCGGGGCCGCCGCCTGGGCACGCGCCACCGTCGGCGCGTCGCCGAAGGCGGTGAGAAAGAGCACGGGGATCCCCAGGGGGCGAAGGCGCTCGGCCACCTCGATGCCGTCCAGCGCGCCGCGCAGGTGCAGGTCGAGGAGGGCGAGATCCGGTCGCAGCTCGGCCGAGCGAGCGACCGCGTCCTCGCCGCTGGCGACGACCGCCACGACCTCGTGACCGATCTCCCGCAGCAGCTCCGCGACCTCGAGGGCCACGATGGCCTCGTCCTCGGCGACGAGGATGCGCGCGGCCGGCCCCGGCGGCGAGCCCGCCATCAGTGGCTCGCGCGCCGCGCCGGCGCCGACGGGCTCGGCGTGAAGGTCACGTCGAACACCGCCTCGGGCCCCGGTCCGATCTCCAGCCGCCCCCCGACCTGGCCCGCCAGGTCGGACACGAGCTGCAGGCCGAGCGAGCTGGCCCAGCGCGACGCGAAGTCCGCCGGCAGGCCGGCCCCGGTGTCGCTCACCCGCAGGCGCACGCGGGATCCCGGATCCAGCTCGCGCAGCTCCACGCGCACCTCGCCGCCGCTCCCCTGGGGAAAGGCGTGCTTGAAGCAGTTCGAGACGAGCTCGTTGACCATCAGCCCGCAGGGGATGGCCTGGTCGATCTCGACCCGCACCGGGGCCAGTTCCAGGTGCAGGCGGACGAGGTCCGGCTGCGCGGCCTGCGCGCGGGTGAGTCCTTTCACCACGGACTCGAGATAGACCGCCAGGTCCACGGCCGCCAGGTT
>JBGASI010000264.1:4304-10961 GCA_044229815.1 Vicinamibacteria bacterium
GAGCGACTCGTGCAGCACGGCCATCGACTGGACGCGGCCCTGCATGTCCCGCAGCACGCTCTTCGTGGCCGGGTGCGGACGGCGCCTGGCCTCGAGGCCCAGCAGGCTCGTGATCACCTGGAGGTTGTTCTTCACCCGGTGGTGGACCTCCTTGACGAGCGCCTCCTTGTCCCGCAGGGACGCCTGCAGGTCCGCCTCCGCCTGCTTGCGCGCGGTGATGTCCTGCTGCGTGCCGATGACCCGCAGCGGCCCGCCGGCGTCGTCGCGGCTGACCACCAGGCCGCGCTCGAGCACCCACTTCCAGCTGCCGTCCTCGCAGCGCACGCGGTGCTCGTCGAGATAGAGAGGCGAGCGGCCCTCGAGGTGGGAACGCAGAAGGTCCAGGACGCGAGCCTCGTCCTCGGGGTGGATGCGCTTTTCCCAGTCCCGCACCCCGATCGCGTCCCCGGCCAGGCCCAGCATCTCCTGTGAACGCCGGTTGAGGGACACCAGGCCCGCCGGCACGTCCCGGTCCCAGAGCCCGTCCCCGGAGCCCTCGAGCGCGAACTTCCAGCGATGCTCGCTGGCGAGCAACTCGGCGGTGCGGTCGGCCACGAGACGCTCCGCGCGCGCGCGAAACGTCTGCAGACCGTGCACCAGCGCGGCCAGCAGCAGGGTGACGACGGCGAGGCCCAGCGCCGCGCCCAGCAGCGGCGAAGGGGGCTCGGGCGTGAAGTCCGGGCCGCGGGTCCAGCCGAGCGTGAATCGCCGCCCGGCCAGCTCGAGGTGCGTGACTCGCGTCAACACCGGCAGGCCCTCGTCTGAAGGCCGGCTGGTGTAGAGCAGGTGGGCCGCGTCGAGCTCTTCCTGCTCGAACAGGAAGAGGCCCAGCTTGCGCGAGCGCTTGCCGAGCACGCCCTGCAGAAAACGCTCGGTCACGAAGGGCGCGTAGACCCACGCCTGCAACGCGGCGCGACGCTCGTCGATACTCGCCACGGGGGCACCGGCCCGATAGACCGGCAGGTAGAGCAGGAAACCCGGCCCGTGCGCGCGATCCTGCACCAGGCTGATGCGACCGGTGATCCGCGGCTGGCCGCTGTCTCGCGAGGCCTCGGCGGCCTCGCGGCGGGCGCGCTCCGAGCCCAGGTCGAGCCCGAGAGCCGGCTCGTTGCCGGCCAGCGGCGCGAGGTAGGTGATGACGAAGCTCGTCCCGTCTCCCTCTGCCGCCGCCTCCGGCACCGGGTGGATCGAGAACGCCGGCGCGCCGTCGCCGCGCACACGGCGCAGGAACGTGTCCTTGGCGGCTGCGGGCACCGGGTAGATCAAGCCGATGCCGTTGATGCCCGGGTAGCGCCCGGTCAGGTCCAGCGAGTCGGCGAACGCGCCCCACGTCGCTCGATCGAGCGAAGGCATCGCCCGCACCAGGCCGACCGCGCCGCGCAGCGCATCGACGTAGGTGGTCATCCGCTGCGCGATGCCCTGCTGCGCGTTCGTCGCCAGGCTCGCGAGGGCCGCCTCCTCGGCGCGCAGCCGTTCCCGTCGACCGAGCGTGAACACCCAGGCGCTCGCGGCCAGGCCGACGAGCAGGAGGAAGATCGGCGCGGCGCCGAGCAGGTCCGAGCGCGGGGCGCTCGCGCGCCCGGAGGGAGGATCCGGACGGGGCTGCGTCCAAGGCTCGCTCATCCCAGGCTGTCTCCCGCGCGGTCGACGCGACCGGCCGGGCGGATTCTCCCACGAGACGCGGCCTCGGCCAGCAGCAGCTCGATCCTCAGCGCAGTCGTGCCGCGACCAGCTCGGCCAGCACGCGGTAGCCGCGAGCGGAGGGGTGGCTCTCCGTGGTGGACGGGTAGACGGCCGTGCCGGCGTCGACCGCCGCGGCGAGCGGGGGCAGCGCGTCCACGCACTCGATGCCGTCGGCGGTGCAGCCGGCCAGAATGGCTTCCCGCACCCGGTCCTCCATGCCGACGAGCCGCGCGTAGGCCGGATCGAGCGGCTGGGCCGAGCGCATCCGGTCGGCGTAGACACGCTCCTTCGTCGGGATGACCAGGACCAGGAAGCGAACCCGCGCCGCGGCGCAGGCCGAGGCCCCGCGCTCGAGGGCCAGCCGCGTGAGCCGCAGACCCTCCCGGATCCCGGGATCGTCCAGGTCCACGGCCAGCAGCCGGTACGCCGTCGTCAGCACGGTGCGCGTCGCGCCGCAGTCGCACACCGCACCGTGGGTCGGGTGGTCCCGGGCCCAGGCGGCGCCGGCCTCGAACCACGCGTCACCGGGCAGGACACCGGCGCGTTCGAGCAGGCGGCCGATCGCCGTGTGCCCGCGCAGCCAGAGGCTCCAGGCCGCGGGGCGGCCGAGCCCGGGACTCGCCTGGCCGGCGACGTGCTCCGCCCACAGGGCGTCCGCCTGCCGCTGCCGGTCCGCTGGCGGGCCCAGGTCCGGCCTGCGCAGGGAGGCGTGGGCCTCGCGCATGTAGACCAGGCGGTAGCTGTCGTAGAGGTCGTTGCCGAGATAGAGGCCGAAGACGACGACGCGCGGCCGCAGCGCGAGGGCCTCGGGGAGCAGGCTCGCGTAGTGGAGCCCTCCCCAGCTCCCCTGGCTCATGTTGTAGGCGCGCACGCCGAGGAGCGCCCCGGCCTGCTGCGGCCAGGCCTCCTGCACCCGCGCGTTGACGCCCCAGGTCTGCGAGTCCCCGATCGCGACGAGCTCGGCCGTGTCGAGCGCCGAGGCGTTGCGGAAGCCGCGCGCGTCGTGGCCGGGAGCCCCGGGCGCCATGCGGAAGCCGAGCAGAGGATCCTCGACCAGACGAGCCCTGCCACCGCCACGACCTTCCAGCAGCCGCAGCCCCGCCTCGCCGAGAGCGAGCCCGAAGGCACACGCAGCCAGAGGCAGGGCCAGCCGGATCGCTCGATCGCGCGTGCGCACCCGGTGGATTCTAGGCGAGCTGCCGCATCCGCTCCCAGAGCGCCGCAGCGCTCCGGCGGGCGCGCGCGAGGACGTCCGCCTCGTCGAGGCCCGTCAGCCTGCGGTCGCGCAGGACGAAGCGGCCGTCGACCATCGTGGAGCGGACGTGGCTTCGGTCGAGCCCGAAGAGCAGGTGGCCGCCGAGATTCTCCGCGTGAAGCGGCGTCGGCGGGCGATAGTCGAGCACGACGAGGTCGGCCGGTGCGCCCTCGTCCAGCGAACCGAACGGCAGGCCGAAGAACGCGCTCGCCAGGCGGTGGCCCCCGGCGAGCATCGCGCACGCGGCGGCCACGGCGTCGTCGCGCCCGGCGTCGCGCATGCCCAGGAAGGCTGCGCGAGCCTCGGCCAGCAGGTCGCCGTCGAGGCCGTCGGTGCCGAGGGCCGCCCGCCGGAAGGCCCTCGTCGGCGCGTGACCGACGGCGTTGTTCAGGTTCGAGCGCGGGCAGTGGACGAGCCAGGCACCCGCCGCCTGCGCGTCGAGGGCCTCGGCCTCGGAGAGGTGGACGCCGTGGACGAGCAGCGTCGAGGGCAGGAGCAGCCCGTGCCGCCTGAGGCGCTCGACGACGCCGGCGCCGCAGCGGGCCAGGCAGTCCTCGACGTCGGCGCGGTCCTCGGCGACATGCACGTGCAGGCTCGATCCGCAGGCCGAGACGACGGCCCCGAGCTGCGACAGGCTCTCGTCCGACAGCGTGAAGCTCGCGTGGGCGCCGATCATGCCCCGGGTCAGCGCCGTCTTGCCGCCGGGATGGAAGTCGCGGTTCTCCGCGATCCCGGCGTCGCGCCCGTCCAGGCCGTTGCGATCGGTCGTCTCGTAGCAGAGCACCGAGCGCAGGCCCACCGCCTCGACGGCCTGGCGCAGACCGGCCAGCGAACCGGAGACGCACGAGGGCGAGGCGTGGTGGTCGAAGAGGAGCGTCGTCCCCGAGCGCGCGGCCTCGATCGCGCCGACGAGGGCGGAGACCCGGACCGACTCCTCGTCGAGCGCGCGGTCGAGCCGCCACCAGACGCGCCGCAGGATCTCGACGAAGCTCCCCGGCGGCTCGGCCGGCGGCGGCATCCCGCGCGCGAGCGCGCTGTAGAGGTGGGTGTGGGCGTTGACGAACCCGGGCAGGACGAGCGCACCCGCCAGGTCGCAGGCCTCCTCCGATGCCAGGGGTGCCAGCACCGGCGCCCGTTCCACGATCCGACCGCCCTCGACCCGCAGGCAGGCGCGCTCCACCCGGGGCGGGTCGAGCGTCGCGACGAGCGCGTTCGCGAGCAGCATGGCGTCTCAGCCGAGCGGGTGCTCGCGCAGGTGGTCGTCGAGCGCCGCGTCGTCGGCGGGCAGGTCGAAAGGCGAACCGGCGGCCCGCAGCGCCCCGCGCACGTCCTTGAGCCCGCTGCCCGTGAGCACCGCGAGCGCCGAGGCGCGCCGGCTCACGATGCCAGCCGCGACGGCGTGCCGCAGGCCGGCCAGCGCCGCGGCCGCGGCCGGCTCGCCGAACAGGCCCGCGCGGCGGCCGGTCTCGCGCTGCGCCTCGACGATGGCCGCGTCCGACACAGCCACGAACGCGCCGCCCGACTCGCGCACGCGCGCCAGCGCCTTTCTCCAGTTGCGCGGGTGGCCGACGCAGATGCTGTCGGCCATCGTCTCGGCCGGCCCGGGCAGGAGCCCACGCCCCGCCTCGAAGGCGTCCACCAGCGGGCGCGCCCCCTGGGCCTGCACGCCGAGCAGGCGCGGCGCGCGCGGGATGAAGCCGAGGGCCTTCATCTCCGCGAGTCCCTTGCCGATGCCCGCGATCGTGCAGCCGTCGCCCACGGAGACCGTGACCCAGTCGGGGACCTCCTCGCCGCACTGCTCGGCGATCTCGAGGCCCGCCGTCTTCTTGCCCTCCACGAGCGAGGGGTTCACGGCGGCGTTGCGGTTGTACCAGCCGTGGCGCTCGCAGGCGCGCTGGCACAGCTCCCAGGTCGCGTCGTAGCTGCCGCGCACGCGCAGCACCCGCGCGCCGAAGACGAGCAGCTGCACGAGCTTCGGCTCCGGCGCGAACTCGGGCACGAAGATCACGCAGGGCAGCGAGACGCTCGCGGCCGCGCCCGCGAGCGAGGTCGCGGCGTTGCCGGTCGAGGCGCAGGCCACGACCCTCGCCCGCCGTGACAAAGCCCGCGTCACGCCGACGGCGCTCGCCCGGTCCTTGAACGACGCGGTGGGGTTGCGGCCCTCGTCCTTGACCCGCAGCTGGCGCACGCCCACCCACTCGGCCAGGCGCGGCGCGGCGAGAATCGGCGTCCAGCCCGGCGCCTGCGGCGGCCGCCGCGCGCCGGCCGACACCGGCAGCAGTTCCTCGTAGCGCCAGGCGTCGCGCGGGCGGGCCCGCAGCGCGCGCGGCGTGAGCGTGCGGCGCGCCCGGACGAGGTCGAACTCGATCTCGAGCACACCCTCTGGCCCGCAGCCGGGGCAGGCGGTGTCGAGGCCGCGCGCAGGACGGCGGCCGCAGCGGACGCAGACGAGGCCGCTCACGCAGCCCGGGAAGCTCACGCGCGGCGTTCCAGGATCCGGCGGTCGATCTCGTGCGCGCGCTCCTGCTGGGCGGCCCACCAGGCCGGGTCCTCCTGCGCCCGCAGCTCGGCCACGGTCCTGCCCTGCTGCTCGACCCAGGTGAAGTACTTCTGGTTGTGCCAGCGGCGGCGCACTTCCGGCGTCGCCTCGAGCAGCCAGCCGCTGCGCCGCTCGCGGAAGATGCCCACCCTGCGCCGCGCCTCGTCCGCGCCCATCGCCCCGCGCTCCGCGTCGAGCCGGCGCAGGACCGACGGGTAGCGATCGAAACCGTCCGTCGCGACGGTGACCACCGCCTGGCGCGGGCCGAAGCCGTAGTGCACAGCCGCGCGGATGGCCGCGAGCACGTTGCACACGCCGCTGATGCCGAAGAGGTCGACCAGACCGGCCGCGAGCCCGGCTTGGAGGCCCTCGGCCTCGAGCGCGGCCCGGCCCTCCTGCAGCAACTGCAGGCCCTCGAGGCACTCGAGGTCGTCCACGCAGACCAGCAGGTCGGTGGCCCAGACGTTGTGGATCCAGGTCACGTGCTTGTCGCCGATGCCCTCGATGCGGTGGGCGCCGAAGCCGACGTCGTAGAGCGTCGGGCACTGCACGGGCTCGACGGCCACGACGCGCAGGCCCGGGCTGCGCTGGCGCAGGCCCTCGCCCGCCGCGATCGTGCCGGCCGAGCCCATCGCGGAGACGAAGGCCGCGGCCTCGAGCCGAAGCGAGTCGGTGACCTCGTGCGCGGCGGCGGCCGTGCAGTGGAAGTGGAAGCGGTAGTTCCCCGTCTCCTCGAACTGGTTCAGGATCCGGTTCGCGGGATCGCCCCGCAGCTCGCGGACCTTGTCGTAGATCTCCTTGACGTTCGACTCGCTGCCCGGTGTCGCGATCACGTCCGCGCCGTAGCCGCGGATCTTCTCGAAGCGCTCGGCGCTCATCTCGGCGGGCAGCACCACGCGCGAGCGATAGCCCATGCGCGGGCCGACCCAGGCGCCGCCGATGCCGAAGTTGCCGGTCGACGGGAAGACGAGCGTGTGCTCGCCCGGGGCGCAGGCGCCCTCGAGCTGCTTCTCGACCAGGATCGAGTAGGCGGGGCCGACCTTGTGCGAGCCGGTCGGGAAGCGCCGGCCCGAGAGCACCACGATCGGCGCGGGGACGCCGGTCAAGGCCTCCGGCAGCACGGCGAAGGGGACCTCGCCGT
>JBGASI010000265.1:0-6648 GCA_044229815.1 Vicinamibacteria bacterium
GAGGCCACCGGGCGGCGCGACCTGCTGGAGGTGGCGACGCGCGTAGCGGACCTGCTCGACCAGACCTTCGGCGACCGGCCGGGCCGCCGCGCGGGCTACCCCGGGCACCCGGAGCTGGAGCTCGCGCTCGTGCGCCTGGCCGGCGCCGCCCGGCAGCCGCGCTACCTCCGGCTGGCGCAGCACTTCGTCGAGCGGCGGGGGGAGAAGTTCTTCGCCACCGAGCACGGCACCCCGCTCGCGGAGTACGACGGCACCTACTGGCAGGACGACGTGAAGGTGCGCGAGCACCAGGTGATCTCGGGCCACGCGGTGCGGGCGCTCTACCTCTACTCCGGGGCGCTCGACGTGGCGCAGCAGACCGCGGACGCCACGATGCTGCCGGCGGTCGAGCGCGTCTGGCGCAACGCCGTCGAGAAGAGGCTGTTCGTCACGGGGGGGCTCGGCTCGTCGAGCCGCAACGAGGGCTTCACGGACGACTACGACCTGCCCACCTTCGATGCCTACCAGGAGACCTGCGCCTCGATCGCCTTCGTGATGCTGAACCAGCGCCTGGCGCTGCTGACCGGGGACGCCCGCTACGCCGATCTCGTGGAGTGGTCGCTCTACAACGCGGTGGCCGCGGGCATCTCGCTCTCCGGCGACCGCTTCTTCTACGTGAACCCGCTCGCCTCGCACGGCGGCCACCACCGCAAGCCGTGGTACGAGTGCGCCTGCTGTCCGCCGAACGTGGCGCGCACCTTCGCGAGCCTCGGCCGCTACGCGTACGCGACCGGCGCCGCGGACGTCTACGTCAACCTCTACGCGGCGGGCAGCGCAGAGCTGCGAACGGGCGCCGGCCGCGTGCGGCTCGAGGTCGCCTCCGACTACCCGTGGGACGGCCGGGTCATCCTGACGCTCGCCGAGGCGCCGAGCGGGGCGTTCGCGCTGCGCCTGCGCGAGCCGGGCTGGTGCGCGGGTGCGGCGCAGCTCGGCGTCAACGGCGAGGCGCAGCCGCGCGCCGTGCGCGAGCGAGGCTATCTCGTGCTGCGCCGTGACTGGCGCGCCGGGGACCGCGTGCAGCTCGAGCTGCCGCTGCCGGTGCGCCGGATCGAGGCGCACCCGCTCGTCGAGCAGGCCGCCGGGCGCGTCGCGCTCGCGCGGGGGCCGATCGCCTACTGCGTCGAGCAGGCCGACTCGAAGCTGCCGGTCGGCGCGCTGCGGCTGCCGCGCGAGGCCGCGCTCGCGCCGCTGCGGCTGCCGGAGCTCGGAGGGGCCGTGGCGCTCTCCGGCGAGGCGCTCGCGCTCGAGCTGGCGCCAGGGGCCCCGCTCTACTCCGCCACACCGGCCCGCCGCCAGGGCAGCGTGCCCTTCCGCGCCGTTCCCTACTGCGTCTGGGACAACCGCGAGGCCGGGCCGATGCGGGTCTGGCTGCCCACGGCCTGATCCGCGCCGGTCCCCGCGCCGGCGGCCCGCTCGCATCCTTTGTGCTAGCCTTCGACGTTCACCGCAGTCTCACGCAAGAGCCGGCGCCTGGCGCCGGCGGGAGGCAATCACGATGAGGATCGGACTCCTGGCCCTCGCGGCCGCGTTCGCGCTCGCGCTCCTGGCGCCCGCCCCCGCGGCGGCCCAGGCCCCGGCCGGCACGCCGGCGGAGATGGTGTCGACCTACAACGCGCTGGCCGACGGCATCCTCGCCCTGAAGAAGACCGAGGACAGCCTGGTGCGCTCGATCCTGGCGGCGACGCTCGCGCACGGCCAGGGCACGCTGGCCCGCGCGCAGCGCGCGATCCAGTCCGGCGACGCCAAGGCGGCCGCCGCCGCGGTCGAGGCGCTCGCGGCCGACGCC
The DNA here is from genome assembly GCA_044229815.1 of Vicinamibacteria bacterium. Lineage (GTDB taxonomy): Bacteria > Acidobacteriota > Vicinamibacteria > Fen-336 > Fen-336 > DATBSL01. The sequence continues at coordinate 1,826 of JBGASI010000265.1, forward strand.
GCGCAGCTCGGGACCGAGGGCGACAACGCCGTCGGCGCCGTGCGCAAGCGCCTGCTCGAGGGCGGCCACCACCACAACGCCGCCGGCGAGGCGCAGGGCATCTTCGAGGAAGGCTACGTCGTGGTGACGCGCAAGGCCAAGACGCAGCTGCTCGAGTCGTCGCGCGCGATCGCGGGCCTGGCCGGCGCGCCGAAGGCGGACGCTCTCGCGGCCGAGTGGAAGAAGGTCGAGGCCGTCGTCGCCGGCCTGCTCAAGAAGTAGTCGCCGGATGGCCTTCGTCCGTCCGGGCCGGGCCGCGGCAGCCGCGCTGCTGCTCGCGGGCCCGGCCCTCGTCGTCGTCGCCGGCCGCGGGCAGGCCGCCGCGCAGATGAAGACCTCGGCGCGCCCTGCGTCCGAGGCCGCGCCGGCGAGCGCGGCCGGACCGTCGCCCTACTCCTTCGTGGACGTGGCGCCTCGTCTCGGGATCAGCCGCGTCGTGCTGGCGGGCCGCCCCGGCAAGGACCACCTGCTCGATTCGGCCGGCACCGGCGCGGCCTGGCTCGACTACGACCGCGACGGGCGCCTCGACTGCTACGTCGTCAACGACTGGCGCATCGACGGCGAGCGGGTGATCGAGAAGGGGAGAAACGCGCTCTTTCGGCAGAGGCCGGACGGCGGCTTCGAGGACGTGACGGACGCGGCCGGCGTCTCCGGGGAGGGCGAGTGGGGCGCCGGGGCCTTCGTGGCCGACTACGACGCCGACGGCTGGCCCGACATCCTCGTCACGAACTTCGGCCGAAACGTCCTCTACCGCAACCTGGGCAACGGCCGCTTCGAGAACGTGGCCGCCCGGGTCGGCCTCGAGTCGCCCGGCTGGAACACCGGGGCCGCCTGGTTCGACGCCGACGGCGACGGCGACCTCGACGTCTACGTCGCGCAGTACATCGACACGACAGTCGACGAGGTGCTGAAGGCGAAGCCGACGCTGTCGTGGCGCGGCCTGGAGATGGTGGCGGCGGGGCCCTTCGGCCTCAAGGGCGCGCCCGATCACTACTTCCGCAACGACGGCGGCCGCTTCGTGGACGCGACCGCGGAGGCCGGCATGGAGGACAAGGCGCTCGCCTTCGGCTTCTCGGTGCGCGCGGCGGACTTCGACGGCGACGGCGACCCGGACGTGTACGTGGCGAACGACTCCGACCCGAACTACCTGTACCGCAACGACGGCAAGGGGCGCTTCACGGAGCTCGCGACCTGGACCGGGGCCGCGCTCGACGAGAACGGCGCCGCGCAGGCAGGCATGGGCCTGGCCGTCGGCGACGTCACCGGCGACGGCCGGCTCGACATCTTCGTCAACAACTTCGCGGAGGACTTCTCGACGCTCTACCGGCAGCTGCCCGGGGCGCTGTGGGAGGACGTCTCGAAGAAGAGCGGGATCGGTCCGGCGACCTACCGCACGCTCGCCTGGGGCGCCTCGTTCTCGGACCTCGACAACGACGGCGACCTCGAGGTGCTGGTGATGAACGGCCACATCTACCCGCAGATCGACCGGCACCCGGAGCTGATCGGGACCTACGCGCAGCGCAACCTCCTGCTCGACAACCGCGGGCCGCTCGGCGCGGACGCGGTGCCGCAGTTCGTCGACGTCAGCGACTCGGCCGGCCCCGGCTGGCAGCAGGTGCTGCCGCACCGCGGGCTCGCGGTGGCCGACTACGACGACGACGGGGACCTCGACCTGCTGATCACCAGCCTCGACGCGCCGCCGACGCTGCTGCGCAACGACAGCAAGGTCGGCGCCTGGCTCGAGGTCACGCTCGAGGACGCGAAGGGCGGGATCCAGCCGATCGGGGCCGAGGTGCGCGTGAAGGCCGGCGGGCGCACGTACTGGCGCGACGTCGCCTCCGGGGACTCGTACATGAGCACGCACGACCCGCGGCCCCACTTCGGGCTCGGCGACGCCGCGGTCGTGGACGAGGTCGAGGTGCGCTGGCCGGACGGCGCGAGGTCGCTGCGGCGCAACGTCGCGGTCCGCCAGAACCTGCGGATCCGGAAGGGGAGCTAGGCCCCGCGGCCGAACTCGAGCGTCAGCCGGTCGCGCATCCAGACGTTCACTTCCCAGGCGTCGGCCACCGGCGTGTTGTCGAGCGGGTGGACCGGCATGTACGGCACCGGGCCGAACTCCGGGGTGAACGTGAAGAACGGGCCGCCGGCCTTCCTGCGGCAGGTCACGATCCGGCGCCACAGCTCGAGGTGCAGGTCGAGCCAGGTACGGAAGGCCTCGCCCCGCGGGTCGCCCGCCTGCGGGCCCTGGGCGAAGCCCACGCGCGCGTGCACGTGGTGCGTCGCCGCGATCGCCGCCGCGACGGCCTCCGGCTGGTCCGACAGGTCGCTCTCGTGCACGCAGAACCAGTGCGACAGGTCGGCCGTGAGCTTCAGGCCGGGCAGCGCCTTGAGGTACTCGGCCGTCACGGGCGCCGCGAACAGGGCGCGCCCGCGGTGCGTCTCGTGCAGCAGCGGCAGCCGCGCCGCCTGCTCGAGGGCGAGGGCCCGCTCGAAGAGGCCGGCCGAGCTCGCGAAGGCGAAGTGGTCGCGGCCGGTCTGGCTGTTGACGAGCAGCGGCTCGGCCTCGCAGGCGGCGCCGTAGAGGGCCTCGAGCGCGGCGGCGTGCTCGGCGGGCGTGCGGCCCGCGGTCGCGATCTGCACGATCAGGCGCAGGCCTGCCGCGGCGCACAGCCGGCGGATCTGCATCGGCGACTCGCTGCGGCCCGGCAGGTAGATCTCCGCCGCGTCGAAGCCGTCGCGGGCGGCCCTGTCCAGGAACGCCGGCAGCGGGAGCTGGGCCGCCTCCCACGCGGACTTCGCGTAGAGGAGCTTCACCGGTCGCGCCACCGCCGGCCCGCGGACCGCGGGCGGGAGCTGTCGGTCGGCCACGGGGGCTCACGGCGCATCGGATCGAGTGTCGGCGGCTCCACGGGCGCTGTCAAACCACCGATCCCGCGGCGCGGCGGGATCGTCGCGCTCGCACCGCGCCGGCAAGCGCGCGTCTTGAGGCTAGAATGCGGGTCGCCGCCGGATCGCGTGGCGCAAGGAGACAGCATGAAGACGGACTCTTGGGTGGTGGTGGGGCTCGACAACGGGGGCAACAAGAACGCCGCCAGCGTGCTCGACGCGGCGGGCAGCTTCCTCGTGAAGCAGCAGTTCGAGAGCCCGAGCCGTGTCACCGAGGGCCCGGAGATCGCCGTGCAGGCGCTGGTCGAGACCTTCGACGACATCCTGCGGCGCACGGGGATCGAGCGCTCGGCGGTGCGCGCGGTCGGCCTCGACACGCCGGGGCCCGCGAGCGCGGAAGGCGTCATCTCCTCGCGCGGCTCGACGAACTTCGCGCACCCGGGCTGGCGCAACTTCGACTTCCGCGGCGCGCTCGAGGCGAGGCTGGGACTGCCGGTCGTCTACAACAACGACGGCAACGCGGCCGCGCTCTACGCGCACTACGAGCTGTTCGGCGCGGTGGCCCCGCAGCGCTCGTCGATCTCGGCGATCGTCGGCACCGGCCTCGGCGGCGGCGTCGTCGAGAAGGGGCACGTGATCCGCGGCGCGGCCGGTTTCGCGGGCGAGCTCGGCCACGTGCACATACCGATGCAGGGCCTGCTCGACGCCGACCAGCCGCTGCCGGGCTGCAACTGCGGCTTCGTGGGCGACGTCGAGTCCGTCGCCTCGCTGACGGGCATCGAGGTCAACCTGCTTCCGTACTGGCTGACGCGCTACCCCGGGCACGCCCTGGCGAAGGAGCCCTCGATCGCCAAGGCCGCGAAGCTCGTGCGCGCCTTCGGCGAGAACGGCGACGCGATGGCGCTGCGCATCTTCGAGCAGCAGGCGATGGCGATCGGGCGGCTGTTCACGATCGCCGCGAACTTCATGGACCCCGACGCCTACCTGGTCGGGGGCGGCGTCGTCGAGGCGGCGCCGCACTTCCGCGAGTGGTTCCTCGCCAAGGTGCGCGAGAACACGGCGCTCAAGGAGGAGCAGGCGGCCGTCGCCCGCTTCACCGTCGTGCCGGATCTCGACATGGCCGGGGCGCGCGGCGCGGCGCTCGCCGCCCTGCGCAGCATCCACTCGCGCTGACCCGGCGCGGGGCTGGCTCGGCCGGCGCCCTTCAGGCCGCCAGCCGACGCGCGCGGCCCCGCAGCAGGCCGAGCTCTCCCGCGCGGCGCAGCGCGGCGGCGATCACGATCGAGATCCCGCCCATCTCGAGCACCCAGTTCACGCGTATTCCGATCCAGCGCAGGCCGAGCAGCTTGTCCACGTAGTGGAACGAGGCCGCCCGGATCACCACGAAGGTGATCACGAGCGCCGTGCCGGCCACCGCCTGCCGGGTGGCGTGCGGCGTGCGCCGCGCCAGCGACCACAGCGTGGCGGCCGCCGCCAGGCCGAGGACGGCGACGCAGGCGACGAAGGCGGCCTGCACCGGCCGGCGGTTGGCGTACCAGCCCTCGCTGCGGGCCATCATGCGGCCGAGCTCGGTGAGCGCCGTCTGCAGGTCGAGCTGCTTGTTGATCCCGAGAGCCAGGAACGAGGCCGCCAGCACGCGCCACAGCCGCCCTTCGCGCCGCGGCGGATTCGCCCGCGCCAGCCAGTGGCACAGCCCCGCGGCGACGAGGTAGAGCAAGACCGTCAGCCAGCCGATCGCGTTCGGGTCGCCGATCCGCGGCGACCACGAGCCGATCCAGCCCGCCGCGATGAGCGTCTGCAACAAGGCCCGTCTCCCTTCCTGTTCGGTGGACCGTCCCGGCGATTGTAGCCCGGCCCGCGCCAGCGACCCGCCCGCACCAGGTGCCGTCGCGGGAAGC
>JBGASI010000266.1:0-11391 GCA_044229815.1 Vicinamibacteria bacterium
AACGAGACCTTCGCCGCGCACGTCCAGGCCCTGCCCGCGCGCAGGATCGTGGTCGAGACCCTCTAGCGAGCGGCGCGCGTCAGACGGAACGTCACAGTCACCGTCATGATCACGGGCGTGGGCACGCCGTCGAGCAGCGTGGGCGTGTAGACCCACTGCCGCACCGCGTCGAGCGCCGCCTGGTCGAGGATCGGGACGCCGCGCAGCACCGTGGCGTTGGTGACGCGGCCCCGCTCGTCGAGGGTGGCCTCGATGATCACGACGCCCTCGACCCCGGCCTTGACCGCGAGCTTCGGGTAGACGGGGGCCACGTCCACGATCCGACGCGGCTCGTGGACGTTGCCGCCGACGCGGACCGGCCTGACGGCCGCGGGCGGCGGGGCATCCGGCAGGCCCCCGACGACGCCGCCGACGACACCGCCGGGGACGCCGCCCTCGACACCGCCGGGCACGCCGCCCTCGATCCCGAAGTCGAGCCCGTCCTCGGGCTTGATCTCGGTGGGCACCTCGACGGGCGCCACGAAGCCGGAGCTCGTCGTCGCCGGCTTCGCGATCGTGCGCGGCGCGGTGGTGGATGGCGCCGGCGGCGGAGGAGGAGGCGGCGGAGGAGCAGCGATCGGCTCGATGAAGACGGCGCGCGCGCCGTCGCTCTCGGCGGGGAGCGTTTCGACGAGGAGGAGCGGCACGATCGCCAGCGCGACGGCGGCCAGTCCGTGGAGCGCGATCGAGACGGGGAAAGCGACCCCGCGCCGGCTGTGCGCCGCGGGATCCGAGGACCCGACGAACGCGAACCTGAGGCTGTCCCCCGCTTCGCGCGTGACGGCGCCGTGTCCGTCGGACTGCTTCCATCCCATGGGGGTTGCCATCTTCCACCTCCCGGCTGCGTCGAGACGCCTCGGGCGCACCCGTCTCTATGTACGTCCCGGGCGGGGAGGAGGTTCAGACGACATCGACCTTGACCCGTCCCGTGTCACGATCCGTGTCGGTGGCGTGGCCCGCGGGGAAAGGGAGGCCGGGATGAAGGCCCTCGTGCTCGAGCAGTACATGAAGCTGGTGTACCAGGACGTGCCCGAGCCGGTCGTCGAGGCCGACGAGGTGCTGGTGCGGGTCGCGGCCTGCGGCATCTGCGGCAGCGACGTCCACGGCCTCGACGGCAGCACCGGCCGGCGCCAGCCGCCGCTCATCATGGGCCACGAGGCGGCGGGCGTGATCGCGGCGACGGGTGCGGCCGTCAGGGGCTGGCAGGCCGGCGACCGCGTGACGTTCGACTCGACGATCTACCGGCTCGACGACTGGTACACGCGGCGCGGGCTGCCCAACCTCGGTGACGGCCGCCAGGTGCTGGGCGTTTCCCCAGGCGAGTACCGCCGCCACGGCGCCTTCGCCGAGTACGTCGCGGTGCCGCAGCACATCCTCTACCGCGTGCCGGCGAGCGTGCGCTTCGAGCAGGCGGCGCTGGTCGAGCCCGTCGCGGTCGCGACCCACGCCGTGAGCCTCACGCCGCTGGCGCTCGGCGACACCGTCGTCGTGGTCGGGGCGGGGATGATCGGGCTGTGCCTGGTGCAGGCGCTGCGGGCGGCCGGCAGCGGCCGCGTGATCGCCGTGGATCTCGAGCCGGAGAAGCGCGCGCTCGCGCTGAAGCTCGGCGCCGAGCTCGCCCTCGACCCGGCGCAGCAGGACGTGGCGCGGGAGGTCGCGGAGCGCACCGAGGGGCGTGGCGCCGACGCCGCCTTCGAGGCCGTGGGGATCACGGCCACGGTGCAGACGGCGATCGCCGCCGTGCGCCGCGGCGCCACCGTCACCCTGGTCGGGAACCTGGCGCCGAGCGTCGAGCTGCCGCTGCAGGCGGTCGTCACGCGCCAGCTGAGGCTGCAGGGCAGCTGCGCCATCGCCGGCGAGTACCCCGCCGCGCTGTCGATGATCGAACGCGGGGTGGTGGACGTGGACTCCCTGCTCTCGGCCGTCGTCCCGCTCGCGCAGGGCGCAGCGTGGTTCGAGAGGCTCCACCGGAAGGGCGCGGTCTGCTCAAGGTGATCCTGAAGCCCTAGGCCGGTCGCGTGCGGCTCGCGGTCGGTTGCGCCGGAGGAGAGGGGCACGAACGGAGGCAACGTGGTGGACAAGCTCAGGACGGCGGTCATCGGCTGCGGCAAGGTGGCCCACATCCACGCCGAGGCGCTCGCCTCGCTGCCCGAGTCCGAGTTCGTGGCCGCCTGCGGGCGCGACGCGGCGAAGGCCCGGGCGTTCGCCGAGATCCACCGGGTCAGGGCGTTCACGAGCGTCGAGGAGATGGTCGCTGCGGCAGGCGTCGAGGCCGTCGTGATCGCGACGCCCCACCCCGCGCACGCGCCGGTCACGACCGCCGCCCTGCTCGCGGGAGCGCACGCGATCGTCGAGAAGCCGCTCGCCTCCTCGCTCGAGGACTGCGACGCGATGCTCGCCGCGGCCCGCGCCAGCGGCCGCCAGCTGGCCATGATCAGCCAGCGGCGCCTGTACCGCCCGGTGCAGCGGGTGAAGGAGGCGATCGAGGCGGGCCGGATCGGCCGGCCGAGCCTGGGCACCGTGACGATGCTGGGCTGGCGCGACGAGCACTACTACCGCAGCGACCCCTGGCGCGGGAGCTGGGATGGCGAGGGCGGCGGCGTCCTCGTCAACCAGGCCCCGCACCAGATCGACATCCTGCAGTGGTACATGGGCGAGGTGGACGAGCTCTACGGCGCCTGGGCCAACCTGAACCACCCCTACATCGAGGTCGAGGACACCGCGCTCGCGCTGATCCGCTTCCGCAGCGGCGCCCTCGGCAACGTCGTGGTCAGCAACTCCCAGAACCCCGCGCTGTTCGGGAAGGTCTGGGTGCACGGCTCGAACGGCGCCACGGTCGGCGTCCAGACGGACGGCGGCGCCATGTTCGTCGCCGGCATGTCGAAGGTCACGGAGCCGCCGCTCAACGACGTCTGGCGGGTGCCGGGCGAGGAGGACGCGCTCGCCCGCTGGCAGGAGGAGGACACCCGCTTCTTCCAGGGCATCGACGCGACGAAGCACTACCACCGGCTGCAGATCCAGGAGTTCCTGCGGGCGATCGGCGAGGGGCGCCCGGCGGCCATCCCGGGCGAGGAGGGCCGCAAGACGGTGGAGATCTTCACGGCCATCTACCGCTCGCAGCGCGACCGGCGTCCGGTGCGCTTCCCGCTGCAGCCGGAGGCCGGTCGCTCGGATCGCGACGGCAGGACACCGGCGGCCTGACGCCGACCCGGGGCCGCCCCGGCAAGCGATTGACGCCACGCGAGTTGGTTGCTAGCCTCCCACCCGGCGTGCAACCCCGGGGGCCGGGGTTTCGTATATCAGCAATGGTGCGGGCGCGATGCGGCCTGGCGCCCGGGAGGAGATGGCGCAATGTTCAGCCGTATCGCGAACCTCTTCAAGGGGTTCCTCAGCCTGTTCGTCTCCGGACTCGAGCGGCAGAACCCCAAGGCGCTGATCGAGGCGGAGAAGGAGAACCTGCGCACCCAGATCGCGCGGTTCAACGACAACCTCGCGAACCACGCCGGGTTCTGCGAGCGGCTGCTGCGCCAGGTCAAGAACCTCGAGACCCAGGAGCGGGACCTCGCCGCCAAGGCCGCCGCCAACCTGAAGGTCGGCAACCGCAACGCGGCCGGCCAGTACGCCCTGCAGCTCAAGACCGTCAAGGAGCAGCTCGACGAGAACCGCAAGCAGATGGAGGCGGCCGAGACCACCTACCAGAAGCTGGTCAAGTCGCGCGACGTGTCCGTGCGCGAGGCGCAGGACAAGATCGAAAAGCTCAAGCGGATGATGACCGAGACGGAGATGCTCGAGGCCCAGGCCGAGTTGCAGGAGATGGCGACGGGCATGGTCTCCTCGATCGGCGGCTCGGGCGACACGCTGAACCGGGTCGAGGAGTACCTCAGCGAGCGGCGCGACAAGGCGGCCGGCCGCGCGCGCGTCGCCTCCTCGTCGGTGGACACGAGCAAGGTGGAGCTGATGGAAGCCGAGCAGCAGGCGCTCGCCGACGCCGCGCTCGGCGAGTTCGCCGCGGCGTACGGGCTCGAGGCGCCCGCGGCCGAGAAGCCCGCCGAGGCGGCCGCCACGCCGCCGCCGGCGAAGGAGATGGGCCCGGAGAAGCAGGGCTAGCGCCGCCGCCCCGCGCCCGCGGAACTCGATCGAGGAGAGGCTCCGGTCGCGCCGGGGCCATTTGGGAGGACGGAGAAGCAGATGGAAGAGCAGCCGAAGGTCGGCCCGACCGCGCTGGGTAAGCTGGTCCTGTTCGTCTTCGTGCTGGCGTGCATCGCCGGCGCTGCCTGGTACTTCCGCGGCCTGATCGCGCCCTCGGGCCGCGACGGCGGCAAGCAGGTGAACCTCGACGAGTTCAAGAAGGTCGAGGCCCCCGACACGAAGGGGATCACCACGGTCAGCGAGTACAAGTACGTGCCGGGCGAGAAGCTGGCGCCCGTCAAGGGCGTCTCCGCCTACAAGTGGGACGCGGCGCAGAAGGTCGTCAACTTCCCGATCAACGTCTGGATCGGCTGGCTGCCGATCGTCGCCGCCAACGGCGGCTTCGCGCCCAACCCCGACTCGATCTTCGCCAAGAAGTACGGCTTCAAGGTCAACCTGAAGCTGATCGACGACCCGGTCGTGGCGCGCGACGCCTTCGCGGCGGGCGAGAGCCACGTGCTGTGGGGCACCCTCGACATGATGGTGCTCTTCGCGCCCGACCTGATGAAGGACTCGCGCAGCGCGCCCCGCGTCTTCCAGCAGGTGGACTGGTCCTCGGGCGGCGACGGCATCGTGGTGCGGGGCAAGATCGCCTCGGTCGCCGACCTCAAGGGCAAGACGATCGTCTACGCCCAGAACTCGCCGTCGCAGTACTTCATCAACAACCTGCTGTTGAACGCCGGCGTGCAGCCCTCCTCGGTCAAGCACAAGTTCACGGCCACCGCCTTCGAGGCCGCGGCCGCCTTCGTCTCCGACAAGTCGATCGACGCCTGCGTCTCGTGGGCGCCCGACATCTACAACATCCCCGAGAAGGTGAAGGGCACCAAGATCCTGACCACCACCGCCGAGGCCAACAAGCTGATCGCCGACGTCTGGGCGGTGCGCGCCGACTTCGCCAAGGACCACCCGGAGATCGTCAAGGGCCTGGTCTCCGGCATCTTCGACGGCATGGACCGCCTGAAGGACGCCACCCAGCGCGAAAAGGCCTACCAGTGGATGGCCGAGGGCTACGGGATGCAGGCCGACGAGGTGCGCGCGATGGCGAACGACGCGCACTCGACCAACTTCGGCGAGAACAAGGCCTTCTTCCTGAACGCGAACGACCCGGCCAACTTCGAGCGCACCTGGAAGAACGTCAACTTCGTCTACCGCGAGCTGGGCCTGATCGACACCCCGACCCGCTTCGACGAGGTGATGGATTTCTCGGTGATCCAGGAGCTCGACAAGGCGGGCACCTTCGCGGCCCAGAAGGACGAGAGCCGGGTCAGCTTCGCGCCGACCAGCTACAAGAAGGTCTCGGCCGAGTCGCCGATCCTGACCCAGACGATCCGCATCAACTTCTACCCGAACTCGGCCAACGTGTTCGAGCCGCAGCACGACGAGAACGGCAAGGTGGTCTCGAACACCCTCTACGACCCGAGCGTGGCGGCCACCCTGGAGAAGGTGGCGCGGCTGGTGGGCCAGTACGAGCGGGCCGTCGTGGCGGTGGTGGGCCACGCCGACTCGTCGATGAAGGGGAAGGGGACCCGGGTCGAGGACGTCAAGCAGCTCTCGAGCGACCGCGCGGAAGCGGTGAAGCAGGCCCTCGTCAAGAAGTACAACTTCGACCCGAACAAGTTCACGGTCGAGGGCAAGGGCTGGGACGAGCCGGCGGACGCCGACGATCCCATGAACCAGGCACTGAACCGGCGCGTGGAGGTCTCGGTCTACCCGCCGGAATCCAAGTGAGCGCGGCCCACAGGGGCCTCCTGCGGATTCGGGAGGCCCTGCCCGCCTGGCAGGCGTGGCTGCTCGGCGCCGTGCCGATCGCCGCCCTGCTCGGCGTCTGGGTCCTCTGCACGGCCGGCGCGGCGGAGGAGCGGGTCATCTCGCCCGCGATCCTGCCGTCGCCGGCCGAGGTCCTGGCCTCGTTCCCGCTGCTGTGGTTCGACCGCGCGCTGACGCGCAACCTCGCGATATCCTTCGTGCGCGTGGTCGAGGGCTTCGCCCTGGCGCTGCTGGTGGCGTTCCCGCTCGGCGTGCTGATGGGGGCCTTCACCAAGGTGAAGGCCGCCTTCACGCCGCTGACGGTCTTCGGCGCCTACCTGCCGATTCCCACGCTGGTGCCGCTCACGATGTCCCTGTTCGGCACCGACGAGCTGCAGAAGGTGATGTTCCTGGCGCTCGGGTTCGCGATCTACCTCGTGCCCCTGTTCGTCTCGGCGGTCGACGCGGTGGACGACACCTACCTCAAGACCGCCTACACGCTCGGGGCGACCAAGGGGCAGGCCGTCTCGCGCGTGCTGCTGCCGATCTCCTGGCCCGAGATCTACCAGGCCATGCGGCTCGGCTTCGGCGTCGGCTGGAGCTACATCCTGCTCGCCGAGATGGTGGACATGCGCAGCGGCGTGGGCGGCATCATCATGATCTCGCAGCTCCTGACGGACAAGCTCTGGGCCTGGGTCGGGAAGCGGCTCTTCCCGTATCGCGGGGGGCAGCGATGAGCGCTCCGGAGACGGGGACGACGCCGGGCGCGCTGCCGCACGTCGTCGAGTTCAAGAACGTGACGAAGACGTTCAATGCCGGCGAGCCCACGCAGTTCCGGGCGCTCGAGGGCATCGACTTCGTGATCGAGGACAAGCCGAACTACGGCGAGTTCGTGGCGATCCTCGGCCCGTCGGGCTGCGGCAAGTCGACGATCCTGAACCTGATCCACGGCTTCTCCGACGTCTACCCCCCGAGCAGCGGCGAGGTGCTCGTGCGCGGCGAGAAGGTCACGGGCCCGGGGCGCGACCGCGGCATGATCTTCCAGCGCTACACCTCGTTCCCGCACCGTACCGTGTGGGACAACGTCTGCTTCGGCCTCGAGCTCAACCGCGAGGCGCTCAAGCTCAACGACGCCGCGATCCGCGTGCGCGCGACCGAGTGGATCGAGCGCGTGGGCCTCGGCCCTCACGTGCGCAAGTACCCCTACCAGCTCTCGGGCGGGCAGCAGCAGCGCGTGGCGATCGCGCGCTCGCTGGCGCTCAAGCCGCAGATCATCCTGATGGACGAACCGTTCTCGGCGCTCGACGAGCCCACCCGCTACGACATGCAGCGGCTGATCATGGACCTGTGGAACGAGGTCGAGGCCACGGTGATGCTGGTGACCCACTCGATCGCCGAGGCGGTGTTCCTCGGGGACCGCGTCTGGATCATGGCCGCCGGCCCCGGCCGGATCGTGAGGACCTTCGACGAGGTGATCCCGAAGACGCGCGGGGCCGACCCGATGGAGGTGCAGGAGTCGCAGGCGTTCAAGCAAGCCGTGGCGGAGGTCGGCCGCGCCTTCCGCGAGGTCGACAAGAAGCGTTGAGGACCCGCTGACGATGGCCGGCGAGCCGCTGTCCTACTGGGACTTCGTGAAGGCCGCGTTCTGGAAGCCCGTGCGCTCGCGGCTGTTCGGGGCCCTGCCGCTCACGCAGATGCTGCTGGTGTCCTGCGGCATCGCGGGCCTCGTCAACCCCGGCTTCTGGCTGCTCGGGCTGGCCGGGGTCGTGGCCCTCGTCGGCGGCCGCTCCTCCTCCGCGCGCTTCCAGAAGCTGATCGAGGCGGAGCGCCTGGCGGCGCGCGCCGAGGGCGCCGAGGACCGGATGCAGAAGGCGTACGAGCGGCTGCAGCCGGCGTCGCAGTCCCGCTACCGCGCGCTGGTGCTGCAGTGCCGGGAGATCCTCGGCATGGGCGGCGGGATCGACGAGCGGAAGGTCAGCGACTTCCGCGCCGGCAACCTGAACCAGCTGCTGTGGCTGCTGCTGCGGCTGCTGTCCTCGCGCGAGGGCATCCAGGACACGCTGGCGCGGGTCGACCGGCGCCAGCTCGAGGCGGGAATCGAGAGCGCCAAGGCGCGCGTCGCGGCCGTCGCGGACCCGGAGGGCGCGCTCGCGCGTTCGCTGCGGGCGACGCTCGAGATCCAGGAGAAGCGCCTCGCGAACCTCGAGCTGGCCACCAACAACCTGGCGGTGATCGACGCCGAGCTCGAGCGCATCGAGCAGCAGGTGCGGCTGGTGCGCGAGGAGAGCGCGGTGTCCGGCTCGCCCGAGGCGCTCTCGGCCCGGCTCGACTCCGTCTCCTCGACGCTCGGGGAGACGTCGAAGTGGATGGACCAGCACGCGGAGATCTTCAGCGACATGGCCGGTCAGGACTTCGACTCCTCGCTGCCGGCGGTGCCGCGCGCCGTTGCGACCGAAGAGGACGAGCCCCCGTCGCCGCCGCCCGTCCCGCGGCCCCGCCAGGGCCAGCGGCAACGCTAGTCCGTCACGCCCCCGGAACTGGAGGACCTGATGCCTGAGCCGGCGAGTCCCGCCTCCGCCCCGCCCCCGAGCCTGCCTGCCTGGGCCGAGGAGATGCGCCAGGTCTTCCGAGCCGGCGCCACCAGCCAGTTCGTGCTCCACGGCAACGTGTTCGATCTCGCGGCCGCCCCCGACGGCAAGAACGGCACGGACTGGGTGTCGCTCTCGGACTTCCTCGCCGGCACGATGTTCCGGCCGTTCGACGTGGTGATCCGCTACGACCGCGGCCGCGGCATGCAGATCGAACCCCCGCGCCCCCGCGCCGAAACGGACAAGGCCGCCGAGGGAGCGCCGCCCGCGGACCCGTACCGGGGGGTCCGCGAGATCCAGTCCTTCCTGAAGAACGTCGACGCCTTCCGCGGCGCGCCGGCCGCCTTCGACGCCGTGGCCGACAAGGTCGAGCGGCTCGACTTCCGCAACCAGCTGCCGCGCGACCCCAAGCGCGCGCTCGAGCTGATCGACCGCATCCTCGCCTTCGCGCGCGTGCGCACGAAGGTGCAGGACGGCAAGGTGGTCGCCGCCCCGCTGCGGGTGGCGGTGATCCTCGACTACGCGCACTTCATCGTCCCGCAGGGCGACCCGATCTACGTCGCGGACCTCAGCCAGACCCTGATCCAGATCCAGAACTGGGCGGCGAACCCCGAGGTGACGGGCGCCTTCGTCGCCACCGTGCTCGTCAGCGAGAACCTGGCCGACCTCAACCGCGTGATCGTGGAGAGCCCTTACAGCGCGAAGATCAAGATCAGCCTGCCGGACGCCGCCGAGATCGGCGCCTTCGTGGCCGACGAGCTGCCGGACGCGGCGGCCTTCGAGAAGACCTCCGAGGTGAGCCGCGAGGTGTTGGCGGAGAAGCTCGTCGGCTTGCCCCGGGTTTCGATCCGGGCCCTCGTCAAGCGGGCGCTGACGAGCGGCGAGCGGATCACCGGCGCCTACCTGACGCGGATGAAGAAGGAGTTCATCGAGAAGGAGGCCGCGGGGCGGCTCGAGTTCCTCGAGTCGACCCGCACGCTCGACGACGTGGCGGGCCACGACGAGGCCAAGCGCTGGCTGCGCGAGGACGCGATCCTGCTCAAGCGCGGCCGCACGATGGCGATCCCGATGGGGTACCTGCTGACCGGGCGCATCGGCACCGGCAAGACCTACCTCGTCGAGTGCCTGGCCGGCGACATCGGCATCCCCTGCGTCGAGATGAAGAACTTCCGCGACAAGTGGGTGGGCGCGACCGAGGGTAACCTCGAGAAGGTGTTCTCGATCCTGCACGCGCTGGGGCAGGTGATCGTCTTCGTGGACGAGGCCGACCAGGTGACCGGCAAGCGGGGCGGGGGAGACGGCGACTCCGGCCTCTCGGGCCGCATCTACGGGATGCTGGCGAAGGAGATGTCGGACACCCGCAACCGCGGCAGGATCATCTGGATCTTCGCCACCTCGCGGCCCGACCTCGTCGAGGTGGACTTGAAGCGCCAGGGCCGCCTCGACGTCCACATCCCGCTCTTCCCGCCGGGGGACGCGGCCGGCCGGGCCACCCTCCTCGCGGCCATGGCGCGCAAGCTGAAGCTGCCGATCAAGGCCGAGGAGCTGCCGCCGCTCCCCGACAACGACCAGCTCGGCGGCAACGAGATGGAGGGCATCCTCGTGCGCGCCCTGCGCGAGTACGAGACGGCCCGCGACGCCGCGGAGCGCGGCGCCGGACCCGCCGTGCCCTTGCCCGACTGCATCGCCCGCGCGATCGCGGACTTCCGCCCCTCGGCCCACGTCGAGCGGCTGGAGCTGATGGACCAGCTCGCCGTCAAGGAGTGCACCGACACGCGCTTCCTGCCGGAGCGCTTCCGCAAGCTGAACCTCGCCCAGGTCAACGCCCGCATCGAGACGCTGAAGGCGTCGATCGGGGAGTGATGCGCACCCTGGTCCTGCCGCTGCTCGTCGCGCTGTCGGCGCCCGTCGACCCGGGCACGCCAACGGCCATCCGGCCCAGCCGGACGATCCATCTCTTCGACGGGAAGAGCCTGGCGCCCTTCTACACGTGGCTCGTGGACTCGCACCGCGAGGACCCGCTGCGCGTGTTCAGCGTGGTCGACCAGGTGGACGGGGCCCCGGCGATCCGGGTCAGCGGCGAGCGCTGGGGCGGCCTCGTCACGCGCGAGGCGTACCGCGACTATCGCCTCGTCGTCGAGTTCCGCTGGGGCCTCGCCACCTGGGGCGAGCGGACGCGCGCCGCGCGGGACAGCGGCATCCTGGTCCACTGCCAGGGACCGGACGGCAACACCGGCGCCGACGGGAACGGCGCCTGGATGCGGTCGGTCGAGGCCCAGGTGATCGAGGGAGGCGTGGGCGACGTGATCCTCGTGGCGGGCTTCGACGACCAGGGCCGGGAGCTCCGGCCTCGGCTCAGCGCGCGCGCCCGGCAGGACCGCGACGGCGAGCCCGTGTTCGATCCGAAGGGGACGCTGCGGGAGTTCGACAGCGGCCGCGTGAACTGGTTCGGCCGTGACGAGGACTGGCAGGACCGGCTCGGCTTCCGCGGCCGGCAGGACGTCGAGAGCCCGCTGGGGCAGTGGACCCGCCTCGAGGTGATCGCGGACGGCGACCGCGTGACCAACCTCGTCAACGGCACGGTGGTGAACGAAGGCACCCGCTCGAGCCTGCGCGAGGGCCGGATCCTCCTCCAGTCCGAGGGCGCCGAGATCTACTTCCGCCGGATCGACCTCGAGCCGCTCGCCGCGGAGTAGAGGATCTCGTCTACTCAGGAGCAGCGGCGGCCGTGAGCCGTTCGAGCAGCCAGTCGCGGAACGCGGCAAGGGACCGGGCTTCGGTGTCGTTCCAGCCCAGGGCACGGGCGGCCGGACGAGGATCGTAGCTCTTC
>JBGASI010000267.1:0-14864 GCA_044229815.1 Vicinamibacteria bacterium
GCTGTCAACGCCGCAGCCGCCCTAGGTGCGGCCTGAGCCGATCAGCCGACGAACTTGTAGCCGACCCGGTGCACCGTCACGATGTGGCGCGGATCGTTCGGGTTGTCCTCCACCTTCTTGCGCAGCTTGGCGATGTGGGTGTCCACCGTGCGGGTGAGCGGGCTGCCCTGGTAGCCCCAGACGGCGTCGAGCAGCTTGTCGCGGGTGAGGACCTCGCCCTCGTGGCAGATGAAGAAGCGCAGCAGCCCGAACTCCCGCGGCGTCATCTCGATGGCCCGTCCCTCGCGGTGGGCCTCGAGCCGCTTGAAGTCCAGGGTGACGCTGCCGAGCACGTAGCGGCCGAGGTTGCCCTCGGCGTTGCGCCCGCCCGGCGCCCGCCGCAGCACGGCCTCCACCCTCGCGAGCAGCTCCAGGAAACCGAAGGGCTTGGTGACGTAGTCGTCGGCGCCGGCCCGCAGGCCGACGACGCGATCGATCTCCTGGCCGCGCGCGGTGAGCATGATGATCGGCACGTTGTTGCCCTCGCGCCGCAGCCGCCGGCACACGTCGAGCCCGCTCAGCTTCGGCAGCATCACGTCGAGGATCACGATGTCGGCGGCCTGGTTGGTCGCCAGCTCGAGCCCGCTCGCGCCGTCCCGTGCCCGCAGCACGTGGTCTCCCTCCGACGCGAAGCCGTCCTGCAGCGCGACGGCCATGGCCTCGTCGTCTTCGACCACCAGCACCGTGCGCCTCGGATGCATGTGCTCCTTGCCTCCCGCGACTAGATCGCCGTCCGCGCCGGAGCCAGCCGTCGCCCGCTCGCCTCGAGCGGCAGGACGATCGAGAAGGTGCTGCCGCGGCCTGGCTCGCTCTGCACCTCGACGCGGCCGTGATGCGCCTCGACGATGTGGCGCACGATCGCCAGCCCCAGCCCGACGCCGCGCACCTCGTGCACCAGGCTGCCGCCCACCCTGTGGAAACGCTCGAAGATCCGCTCCTGCTCCTCGGGCGGGATCCCGATCCCGCGGTCACGGACCGAGACGAGCGCCTCGTCGCCGCGCCGCACGACGGCGACGCCGATCTCGCGGCTCTCCCCCGAGTACTTCACGGCGTTCTCCAGGATGTTGCACAGCGCCTGCTCGATCGCCGCCGCGTCGAGCGACAGCCTAGGCAGGTCGTCGACGCACTCGTCCAGCTCGATCCGGAAGCCGGCGCTGCGCGCGCGCGCGCCGCAGACGTCCACGCCCGACCGCACGATCGCCGCGAGGTCGGCCTCCTCGAAGCGGTAGACCTTGCGGCCGGACTCGATGCGGGAGAAGTCGAGGATGTTCTCGACCAGCAGACCGAGCCTGACCGCTTCAGTCTCGATCCTCTCCCCGTACTCGAGCACCTTCTCCGGCCCGACGACGCGGCCGGTCCGCATCAGCTCGCCGAACACCCGGATCGAGGAGAGCGGCGTGCGCAGCTCGTGCGAGACGTTCGAGACGAAGTCGCCCTTCATCGCCGAGAGCCGCATCTCGCGGGCGGCCGTGCGGGTCGTCAGCAGGATCGCGCCCAGCAGCAGCGCGGCCAGCGCCAGCGAGAGCGTCATGTTGAGCGCGAAGCTCCGCCGGGCGAGCAGCTCAGGTGTCGACCGCCGGTCCTGCACGGCGATCGTCCAGTCCGAGAACGGCGCCATCAGCCGGCGCGAGACGGTCCACTGCTGCTTCGGTACCCGCGCCGAGCCGGGCAGCACGGGCTCGCCCCACTCGTTCCCGACGTACACGGCGAACTGCTCGCCCTCGGGGAAAGCCGACAGGGTGGAGCGAATGGCCTTGGGCAGCGCCTGTCGCGCGAAGGCCGCGTCGTCGACCACGACACCCGCGACGCCCACGATGCGCCGGTCGCTGGCCGGGATCACCCGCAACAGGATCCGGTTGCGGGCATCGCGCTCGTCGCTGTGGATCCGGCGATCGTCCCCCGGTGCGCCCTTCTGCGCGAGCACGGTCCAGGGGGCGACGGCGCTCCAGATCGCCAGCGTCTCCTCGGAGTAGTCGGGCACCGCGAAGCCCCTGCGGGCCGGGTCCAGGAAGTGCAGGGGGTGCTTCGCGCGCAGGCTGAACACGAACAGGCGGCGCACGCCCTCGCGCGGCCCACCGCCCAGCCGGGACCCGAGCCGGCCCAGCCCCTCGTCGTCCAGGTCGGCTGCCTCGACGCCGAATGCGGGCTCGGCCGAGGTCTTCAGCTCGCCGAAGGCCTCCTTGCTCACGACATCCAGGACCTTGAGCAGGATCGCGCGCCGGGCGAGCGCCGTGCTTCGCTCGAGCTCGCCGAGCCAGCGGTACTGGAGCAGCAACAGGATCAGCACCGCACCGCTGGCGGCCGCGAAGCCGGCCCACAGCACGAGCCGCCTGCTCACGCTCTCGCGCGTCTGCCGCGTCATGGCTCGATCCGATCTCTTTCTCCGCCGGGTCCGGCAGTGAGAGTGCACCCGCAATATAGCGCTCACCACAGCGCCCGGTCCGCGGTTTTGCAGTCCGGTCACAACTCGGACAGCTCTTCACCGCGGCGTCGCCACGTTGACGCGCAGCGGTCCGAGATTGGAGTCGAACGTGCCGCTTCTCTCCGGGCGCTGGGCCATCGGGGAGGGCGGCACCAGGAGGATGACCATGGCACGTCGTATCGGCTGGAGCGCTCTGGCGCTGTTCTTCAGCTTCTCCCTGCTCGCGTTGGCCGGAGACAAGGCGCACTGCACCAAGCCCGCGGGAGACTGCGCCAAGGTGATGCAGGACAAGCTCGCGCATGCCGGCTGGCTCGGCATCGAGACCGACAAGAACGACAAGGGCCTCGTCACGGTCAAGGCCGTCACGGCCGGCAGCCCGGCCGTCGCCGCGGGCTTCCAGGCAGGGGACGTGCTCGTGGCGATCAACGGCGTGGAGATCGCCGACGCCAACAAGGAGGCCCTCATGGCGGCCAAGAAGTCCCTGGTCGCCGGCAGCCAGGGGAGCTACACGGTGCTGCGCCAGGGGGCCAAGAAGAACCTGACCGCCACGCTGGTGGCGCCGCCCCGCACGGTCCTCGCCCAGTGGATCGGCGAGCACATGCTGAGCGAACACGTCGCGGCCCAGGTCGCCGCCAAGTAGCGCCGGGCCGTCTCTTTCGCCGTTCGCGTCCTGACGGGGGCGGCCAGGGCCGCCCCCGTCAGCGTCTGCCGGCCGGCGCGGCCTCTTTGCGGTCGAGCGCGGTCAGTCGCGCGCGCGCGGCCCCGGAGGCGCGGTAGGGGTCCATCGCGGCCGCGCTTCGATACGCGGCCCGGGCGTCGCTCCGCTTCCCTGCGCGGAGGAGAATGTCCCCGCGGGCGATGAGCACGCCGCCGTGCCGATCGTCGAGGCGCGCCGCTTCGTCGAGCAGCTCCCCGGCCTCGCGGGTGCGTCCGTCGAGGATCAGGATCTGGGCGAGCAGCAACGAGGCGTCCGCCTTGGGTCGGATCGCGCGGAAGGCGCGCAGCGCGGCCTCGGCGCGCCGCAGGTCTCCCAGGCGCACGCACACCTTCGCCAGGAGCTGCAGCACCGTTCGATCCTCCGGCGACGCCCGCGCGGCCTCTTCCGCCAGCGCGAGCGCGTCACGCGGCCGGCCCGCCATCAGCCGGGCGTTGGCCTCGACGACCGCGGCGGCCACGGCGATCCGGTCCTTGGGATCGGGCAGCTTCGCCAGATCCGCGAGGTCCTCCGGTCCGCCGGGCCCGGCGCCCCCCGTGTAGCCGAGCGCGCGGAGTCGCTCCTCGGCCTCGGGGTCGCGCTGCTCCGGCGCCGGGGCGGAGCCCAGCTTCCGCCGGGCGCGCAGGTCGTCGGCCAGGGCTTCCACGTCTCCCCGCGCCGCGCCGCTGGCGCCAAGGAGGTTCGAGCCCTCGGCCGCATCGGAGACGAGATCGTAGTACTCGGGGCGGGGAGCCAAGATGTACTTGTCGGCGGAGCGCCGGACCGCGAAGAGGGGCGCCCAGCCGTAGTCGAGGTACGGCACGAGGCTCTCCAGGTACACCCGGCGGTTCCGGTCCGCCGCGGTCCGGCTCCAGCTCGAGCCGTCGAGCCCCGCCCAGCCCTCGAGGCCGAGGAGGTCGAGCAGCGTCGGCGTGAGATCGGCGGTCGCGACGAGCCCCTGCACCACCCGGGGTTCGAGCAGCCCCGGAGCCGAGACCAGCAGAGGCACGCGCATGACGGCGTCGTAGACGAACACGCCGTGAGTCGCCTCGCCGTGCTCGCCCAGGCTCTCGCCGTGATCGCCCACCACGACCACGAGCGTTCGCTCCCGCGCCGCCCCGAGGTCGCCCAGCAGCCGCCCAAGCTGCGCGTCGACGAAGGCGATCTCGCCGTCGTAGGGCCTGTCGGCGAACCGCTCGTCGACAGGCGGGGGAGGGGAGTAGGGTGCGTGCGCGTCGAAGTAGTGGACCCAGGCGAAGAACGGCTTGCGCCGTTCCCGAGCGAGCCACGCGAGCGCGGCATCGGTGGTCGCATCGGCGCGCCTCTCGTTGTTGCCCGCGGCGAAGGCGGAGCCCCGGGTCGTCTCGACCTCGTCGTCGTAGGCGGCGAAGCCGCGGCCGAGGCCGAAACGGGCGTCGAGCACGAAGGAGGACACGAAGGCGGCCGTGTCGTACCCGGCGGCGTCGAGGCGGGTGGCCAGCGTGGGCACGCTCGACCCGAGCCGGTATTCGGCGTTGTTCCGCACGCCGTGGCGTCCCGGGAGGAGGCCCGTGAGGATCGTCGCGTGGGCGGGCAGCGTCACCGGGGCTGCCGTGAAGGCCCAGGCGTAGCGCACGCCCTGCGCGGCAAGCTCGTCCAGGACCGGCGTCTGCGCCGGCGCGAACCCGTAGCAGCCCAGGTGGTCGGCGCGCGTCGTGTCGAGCGTCACGAGCAGCACGTTGAACCCGGAGGCGGACCCCGGGCCCGGCACGCCGAAGGGTCCCTGTGCGCCACGCGGGGCCGGGCGCCCCCCGCAGCCCGCGGAGCACAAGGCGAGCACGACCGCCGCGAGCGCACGGCGGGCGTTTCGGTCACTCGTGATCGCCCGCGCCGAGCCAGCGGAGGCCATGCGCGTCCATGGTAACGTGCCGGCCAGGAGCATGCGGGTGGAACCGGGACGCGCGATCGCCTGTCTCCTGCTGCTGTGCGGCTCCTGCTCGCGACCCGCGTCCCACGGCCCGGCGCCGGTGGCCGCCCGCCCTCCGAACATCCTGCTGATCGTCGTCGACACGCTTCGCCCCGACGCGCTGTCCTGGGTCGCCGGGCACAACACCACGCCCGAGATCGACGCGCTCGCGAACGCGGGGGCGCGCTTCCCCGCCGCGGTGTCGCCCGTGCCGCTCACGCTGCCGGCACACGCCTCGCTCCTCACCGGCCTGCTGCCGGTGCACCACGGCGTCCGAGACAACGGCCACGTGCTGCCTCCGGGTGTCGCGACGCTGGGCGAGGTCCTGCGCGGCCGGGGCTACGCCACCGGCGCCTTCGTCAGCGGGTTCCCGCTGCGGGCCGTGTTCGGCCTCGACCGCGGCTTCGACCGCTACGACGACACGCTCCCGGTGGAGGCGGGCGCCTGGCGCGAGCGCCCGGGCCGCGAAACGGCGCGCGCCGCGGTCGACTGGGTGCGAGCCCGTGCCGCGGCCGGCGCCGCGCCCTGGTTCCTGTTCGTCCACTTCTACGAGCCACACGATCCCTACACCCCGCCGCCGGGGCGCGTCCGTCCGGGCCCGCGCGGCCTCTACGACGGCGAGGTCGCCGAGGCAGACGCGGCGGTCGGAGGACTGCTGCGCGGCCTGACCGGCCTCGACGCGGGCCGCGGGCGCATCACCCTCTTCACCGGCGACCACGGCGAGAGCCTGGGCGAGCACGGTGAGGCCACGCACGGCTTCTTCGTCTACGACTCGACCATCCTCGTCCCGCTCGTGGTCCACTCCCCGGGCCGCGTCGTTCCCCGGCGACACGAGGCCCCCGTGCGCCTGGTGGACGTCGCCCCGACGCTGCTCGATCTGGCCGGGCTGCGCGGTCCCGTCGGCTCGGACGGCGCGAGCTTCGTGCCGCTGCTCGACGGCGGGCCGCCGGGCGAACGGCCCGCCCTCGTCGAGAGCCAGCAGCCGTTCATCACGTACGGCTGGTCCCCGCTGCGGGCCCTGCGCGAGCGCCGCTTCAAGCTGATCGACGCGCCGCGGCCCGAGCTCTACCGGATCGACCGCGACCCGGGCGAGCGCGACGACCAGGCGCGGGCGCTCGGCGCCGAGGCCGCCCGGCTGCGCCTCGTGATGGAGAGAGTCGAGCGGGCCGGCGAGCGTGGCCGTTCGGTAGCCGCGGATAGCGAGAGCCTCGAGCGCCTGCGGGCCCTGGGCTATGTCGGGGGAGGCCGGGCGCCGTCGCGCCCCGGGGAAGGGACAGGCCTTGCCGACCCCAAGGACCGCCTGCGGACGCGGGACAGGCTGGCTGCCGCCGATGCCGCGCTCGCCCGCGGCGAGGCCGGCGTCGCGCTGGAGGCCTTCCACGCCGTGCTGGCCCAGGAGCCCGACAACCGCTTCGCGCTCCTTCGTGCCGGGACCAGCCTCGTGCGCCTGGGACGCTTTCCCGAGGGCATTGGCCACCTCGAGCGGGCGGTGTCGCTCGACGCCACGCAGGCGGAGGCGCTGCACGCCCTTCTGAGCGCTGGCGGGCGCTGGTGCGCCTGCAGCCGGGTCGGGCCGTGGCCTGGTCCAACCTGGGCGCGGTTCTCCTGCGGGCGGGAGACCCGCCTGGCGCGCTCGAGGCCCTGGAGCGTGCGGCGGCGCTGGCGCCCCGGGACGAGACCATCCTCGAGAACCTGGCGGAGGTCCGCCGGCGGGCGCGCGGCGATCGCCGCCGCGGCCCGCGGGCGCGCTGAAGGCCCGACGCGACGTCGTCGGGCCCTCAGCGCCGAGCCGCTACTTCACCTTGAGGTCGATCACCTCGACCGGAACGAGCGAGCAGCCGGTCCCCGTCGCCGAGAAGGTGAAGGGCGCCGAAGGCCCGGGCGGCGTGCCGCCGGTCGAGTAGCCGTCCACGACGACGAAGTAGTCATTGCCCGCGAGCGCGTCGAAGGTGATCACCTCGCCCTGTCCCCCGACGCCGGAGTCCGACACGCACCCGCAGTCCGCCAGCGCGCTGCTGCAGGTCCCCGGGTAGAGGATGAGCGCCAGGTCCTGCGCGGTCGGGGTCATGCTCAGCGTCACCGTGCAATTCGCGCTCGTGCGGATCTTGAAGGCGCGGTCGGGGCCCGTGCCCGTGCCCGTGTAGATCGCCCCCCGCGGCAGGCTGCCGGCCGGGCCGCGCCCGGTACAGGTCATCGCCGCGGTGCACGTCGGATTGGCGACATCGGGCGGGAGATCGTAGTTGTCGACGGCTCCGACGGTGGTGTCGGAGATCGGACCGTACGGCAGGCTGCCGATCTCGTAGGTCGCCGCCGTGCAAGTGTCCGCTGGGGTGTTGCGCACGACCGTGCTCCGCCTTCCCGCGGGAAACGCCTTCGCCAGGCGCTGCTTGTAGGCGAGGAGCTGCTGCGGGGTCATCTTGTCCGCGATCGCCTTCTTGACGTAGATCCGACTGACGTCGATCGAACCGTCGGCCCGCAGGCGGCCCATGCCGTCTCCGGCGAATACGAGGGCCAGGACGATCGCCGCGTAGTGCTTCAGCCTCATGACGTTCTCCTTGACAACCCGGTGCCTTAGTCTCGTCCCCTCTTGCCGAGCGCTCGCGGTCTAGGGTGCGGCCAGGAAGTACCCGCTCACGTCCATCACGAAGTCGGCCGTGCCCTGAGCCAGGGTGATGCGGACCTTCCCCCCCGGACCTAGGCCCACGACCAGGTTGTTCGCGCGGTTCTGGCCCGCCACGAAGTTGAGGGTGGAGCTCAACTGCGGCGGTGCGCCCGCCTGCTGCACCTGCACGTTGCCGTTCGTCGAAGGCGTCACCACGACCACGTTGAGCGCCACGGCGACCGCCTCCGCGGGGATCCCGCAAATGGTGGGCAGCGTCACCTCGCGCGCCACGCCCGCCACGAGCGCGGGCCCCGTGATCGGGGCGCCGCCCCGCGTGTCCATGACGCGGCACGGCGCGAGCGTGAAGTAGTTCAGGCTCAGGGCCGACTGCAAGGGGTCGGTATCCGTCGCGGTGTTGTTCGTCGTCGCCGGATCCTCGGTTGCCGTCACCGTGGCCGTGTTGACGAGGTCCCCGGTCGTGCCGGCGGCGACGGTAGCGGTCACGGTGTAGCTCGCCGTCCCGCCCGCGAGCAGGTTCACCGTGTCGCCGATGCTGCCCGTGCCGGAGGCCGCGCAGGCGGAGCCCGCGCTCGACACGCAGGTCCAGGTGGCACCCGTCAGCGCCGGCGGCAGCGTGTCCGTCACGCTGGCGCCCGCCACGTCGAGCGTGGCGCTCGTGTTCGTCGCCACGATCGTGTACGTCAGCGACTGCCCGGCGACGTAGTACGACTGGCCGTCCGTCTTGGTGATCGACAGATCGGCGCCGGCCAGGTCCGAGTCGGTGGCGCTGTTGTTGGCCGAGTTCGGGTCTCCTGCCAGCGTCACCGTCGCGGTGTTGGCGATCGTGCCCGTCGCGCCGGGAGCGGCCGAAGCCGTCAGCGTGTAGGTCGCCGTGCCGCCGGCCAGCAGGTTCACGGAGTCGCTGATGTTGCCCGCGCCGGAGGCGGCGCAGGACGAACCGGCGCTCGCCGCGCAGGTCCAGCTCGCCCCGAGCAGCGTCGGCGGCAGCGCGTCGCTCACCGCAGCGCCCGTCGCGGTCGCGCTCGGGCTGGTGTTCGTCACGACGATCGTGTAAGTGAGGGGCACCCCGGGCACCCAACGGGTCACCCCATCCGTCTTGGTGATCGACAGGTCGGGACTCACGCCGGCGCCTGCCGGCCATCCGGCCAGCAGGAGGGCAAGACACACGGCGCCAGACGCGGCGGTTCGGCTCATGGTCGCTCCTTCTCGCGAGACGCGTCTCGCGACCGTGGACGGCTGCTGCCTTCATGCGACGGTGTGCTCACGCGGGACGTCGCGCCCGCGGCCCGGCCGGCCGGCGGCGCACTATCGGCCTCCGCGGGTCCGCAGCAGCGCTTCGAGACGATTGCGCCTTTTCGGCGGCGCTCGCCGGTCAGTGAGACCGACTCGAGGGTGTAGAAGTAGGTCCTGCCGCAGGCCACAGCGGTGTCGTCGAAGCGGTAGTGGCGCAGCACGTCCGAGTCTCCCGCGCCTGGCACGGGCTCCTCGCTCACCGGCCGAAAAGGGCCCGCCTCGGTCTCGGCGCGCAGGACCAGGAAGCCGTAGACCGCCGCTTCGGTCGCCGTGGACCAGGTGAGCGTCAGACGGGCGGGCCCGGCCCCGCCGCAGTCCTCTGCTGGCTGGCCGGAAGACGCCGTCGTCGACCCGAAGCCGACGGCGACGAAGGCGAGCGCGCCGGCCAGCCCGGCGGCAAACCGCAGCGCGTTCCGTGTCGTCTCCGCCATCATTGGCTGTGGCTCCCTTCCAAACGAATAGGAAGCGTAGGATCGGCGAGCAGATTGTAGCTGTACCGTGTCTCCGTCGCAGGGGTGTTTCGCAGCGCCGCTAGAAAAAGGTCCCCCAGCCGCGCCGATCGTCGGCCGGCCAGGGCGGCGAAGAAGCCCTCGGCGAGCGCGTAGGCCGGAGGGGTTCTCAGGCTCGCCGCGATCACGGCCACCGCACCCCGGTCGGGCAGCCGCAGCAGCCGCTCCCCGATCGAGTCGGCCCAGGGATGGTCGAACGGCGCCACGTCGCACGAGAGCGCCAGGACCACCGGTAGGGTGGGCGCCGGGGGCAGGGAATCCAGCTGCCTCCACGTGATCACGTCCTGGTCGCGCGAGGTGTCGGGGCGCGGGCCGGTCTGCAGCACGTCCCGGCTCCCGTGGCCCACGAAGACCGCCAGGTCGACTCCCCGGCCCATGGCCGAGAAGACGTCTCGCCACAGGGGAGCGCCGCTGACCGGGTCCGGCCCGCTGCAAAGAGCCGCCACCCCGTACCCGAGGCCTCCGGCAGCGGCGGCCAGGCGGACACACGCGTCGCGGTGCTCGCCGACGTGGTCCGCGAACACCAGGGCCCCGCCCTGCGGCCCGGCCGCGTGCCGCAGCGACTTGTCGACCATCGCCTCAGCCTCGTCCAGCGTCGCCGCCGGCAGGCGGCCCACGGCGACGGCAGGGATCCCGTAGTCTCCCGCCCGCTGCACGAGCAACGCGTCGCTCGCGCCGGTGCCCGCGCCCGTCCGGTAGCGCAACGTCGGCACGCGCAGCCGTCCGGGCGGATCGCCCGGCGCCGGCGCGCCCGCCTCGTCGGCCACCGCGCTCGCCTCGTCGGGCGCCCTCAGCAGCCCCCGGTAGTCCCAGCTCGCGTCGCCCAGGAGCAGGACGTACGCGGGCCGCGGCTTCCAGCGTTCCAGGGCGTGACGGAGGAACGCGCGAAGCGCCGCTGGGTCCAGCAGGCCCTCGCCGAAGGCATCGTAGACGTCCTCGATCCGCACGATGCGCGTGCGCAGACCCTCGGCTCGGCGCGCCCGCGCCAGCCGCTCGGCCGCTGGCGCCAGCGCGTCGGGACAGACGATGAGGAAGTCCGCCCCGCCCCGGCGCAGGTCCGCCGCGGATCGCGACGCAATCCCGAGCGGCGGCCAGCCGTCGCCGCGGCGGGTCGCCACGAACCGCGCGGGGGTCGGGGCGCCGCGCGGCGGCCGCCACTCGCTGTCGCCCCCGACGCGGCGGGCCGAGAAGACGCGAGGCGCGCGCGTGTCCCACAGCTCTGCCGGCTCCTGGCCGGTCCCGTGGATCACGACGCCGTGGCCCGTGTCGGCGGACACGTCCGCCTGACCGTCAGGCTGCAACGTGTTCGCACGGCTGAAGGCCACCTCCACCGAGTCGAGCAGCAGCGAGTCGATGCGGCCGCGGACGGGTCCCCGAGCGTCGAAACGGAGCCGGTTCTCGCCGACCAGCGCCCGCGGGCCCTCGATTACCGCCTCGAAGGTGAAGGGCCGTCGTCCGTCCCAGGCGGCCCGTCCCAGCGCCGTGTCGTTCCAGGAGATCTCCAGCTGGTGATCGAGCGGCCCGGGCAGGCTGCTGTAGCCCATGAAGCGGATCTTCAGGGTGACAGGTCGCGCGCGGAGCAAGTCCGGCAGCGCCACCTTCACCTCCACCGGCGCGGGGTCGGTGGCTCGGATCTCCTCCCAGTACCAGCTCTCGGCCGGCGCCTCGCCTCCACCGAAGTCGACCAGACGCAGGTCCCGCTCGAGGTGGAGCACCACCGCGGAGTCTTCGCTGCGGGGCCACCCGGGCGGGATGGCTGCCGAGGCAACGGGTCGCAGGCGACGGCGATGCCGCGCGGAGGGCGCCAGGTCCAGCAGGTAGACGTTGGTGGCGCCGTACGGGCTGACGTGTGTCTGCGGACCGCGCCGGTGGCGGCCCAGGAAGCGGAAGGCGAAGGCGCCCGCGTCATCCGCGGCGGGCGCCTCGAGCAGCAGGGGCAGCTCGACGCCGCCGGAGCGCAGACGCAGCCGGTTCCACTCCCCGCGCTGCACCAGGAAGCCGGCCTGGCGCAGTCCCGTGTCCGTCACCCGTACGACGCCATCGCGCTCGACCAGAATCCGGGCGACGGGGCGATCCGCTCCGCGTACCTGGTCCGCGAGCGCCAGGAGCGCCGGCTCCGCCGGACGATCGAGAGGCCGAGCCCGTGCCCCGACGCCCGGGCGGCCGAGGACTGAGTGAACGGCACGAACAGCGTCGCCTGGGCGGCGGCGTCGAGCCCCGGGCCGCGGTCCTGCACCCAGAAACGCAGCGCGCGCCCCTCGTCGACGACGTCGGAGCCGAGCGCGACGAAGGCGGCCGGGCCCGCGTACTTCGCGGCGTTGCTGACGTAGTTCGTCCACAGGTGCACGACCCATGGCGCGTGGCCCAGCGCCGTGGGCCAGGAAGCGGGCCGCTCGACGCGGGCCTCGCTTCGCGCGAGCAACTCCTCGAGCCGGGCGAGCGCCTCGGCGACGATCGCCCCCATGTCGAGCGGGGCCGGGGCGACAGCCTGCCGGCGCACGCCGGCGAGCACCAGGAGCTCCTCGATGATGCCGGACAGGCGGCCGGCCGCGAGCGCCGCCTCGTTCACGTTTCGCCGCAGCGTCGCCTCGTCGGCGCGCCCGATCTTCGCCTCGAGCAGGCTCAGCCGGCCGGTCAGCGTGGCGAGCGGGTTGCGCAGGTCGTGGGCCACCGTGTGGGCGAAGGCGTCGAGCTCGTCGAGCAGCTCCTTCTTCTCGAGCCGGGTGCGGACCGAGCGGATCACCTCGTCCTCGGTGAAGGGCTTGGTGATGAAGTCGTCGGCCCCCAGCTCCATGCCCCGGCGCGTGGCAGCCCGGTCCACCTTGGCCGACACCACGATCAGGGGCACGCCGCACAGGCCGTCCTCGTCGCGCAGCTGCCGGATCAGGTCGAACCCCGTCAGACCGGGCATCTCGACGTCGGTGACCACGAGCGCCGGCCGCCGGCGCCGGGCGAGCTCCAGGCCCTCGACGCCGTTCGTCGCCGAGAGGACACCGTAGCCGTTGAGCTCGAGCATGTCGACGAGCGTCTGGCGCACGGCCTCGTCGTCCTCGACCACCAGGATCGTCGGCTTGTCGGCCATCAGGCCCCTCGCAGCTGCGTTGGGAACACCAGCTCGAAGCGACTGCCGCCGCCCGGGGCCTCGCTCACGCCCACGTGGCCGCCGAGCAGCGCGGTCATGCGCTTGACGATGTTGAGCCCGAGGCCGGTGCCCTTGATCGTGCCCACGTTCGAGCCGCGCTCGAACGGCTCGAAGATCCGCTGCCGGTCGGCCTCGGGGACGCCGATCCCCTGGTCCTCGACCGAGAGGACCACGCGCTCGCGCTCGTAGCCGAGGCGCGTCGTGATCGCGCTCCCGCCCGGCGAGTAGCGGGCCGCGTTGCTCAGCAGGTTGGCGAGCACGTGGTGCAGCAGGTTGGCGTCGGTCGCGAACGCCCGTGCCTCGCCGGTCGTCTCGACCACGAAGCGATGGGCGTCGCGGTCGCCGAGCTGGATCTCCTCGACGATGCCGCGGACGAACGAGCGCAGGTCGACCGCCGCCCACTGCGGCTCGACCCGGCCCGCGTCGATGCGGTTGACGAGCAGCAGGTCGTCGAGCATCTCGGTCATGCGCCGCAGCGAGCCCTTGATGCGGGCGAAGAGCTCGTCGCGCTTGCCGGGGGCGAGTCGTTCGAGGTGGTTCTGCAGCAGCTCGGTCGAGCCGATCACCGCGGCCATCGGGGTCCGGAACTCGTGCGAGGTGACCGAGATGAAGCGCGACTTCATCTCGGAGATCTGGCGCTCCCGCTCCAGGCTGGCGGCGATCTCGCTCTCGAGATGCTTGCGCTCGGTGATGTCGCGCACGAAGGCCACGAACTCCTCCGGGCCGACCGGCGCCGCCCGCAGCTCGAGCGCGAGGGTCCCGTCGGGACCGCCGAGCTCGACCTCCTCGGTGACGGTGCTGGCCGACCCGAGCGCGCGCCTTCCGACCGAGACGACCGGCGCCCGCAGCTGGTCGCTCAGGCAGTCGCCGAGGTCCGTTTCCCGGGGGCGGCAGTGCTGCGCCAGGCGGGCGCTGCCGCTGGCCGGCTGGCAGCTCAGGAGCGTGCCGTCCGCCCGCAGGCGCAGCACCATGTCGGGGATCGCCTGCAGCAACCCCTGCACCTGGCGGCTGCGGTCGGCCAGCTCGGCGGTGCGGCGGACCACCGTCTCCTCGACGCCGGCGAAGGCCTCGCGCGCCTCGAGCCCGGTGCCGAGCATGCGCGCCACGCTTTGCAGGATCTCCCGCTTCTCGGCGGGTATCGGCCGAGCGGGCGCCGACCCGGGCGGGCGCACGTAGCCGACGCTGACGCTGCCGGCCGGCTGGCCCCCGACCAGGATCGTCTCCGACAGGCACTCCTGCAGCGCGCCGCCCTGGCCGCCCGTGCGGGTCTCGCCGCGCAGCTCGATCCGCGCCTGCGCGTCCTGCGGGAAGAGCATGATCGCGGGCAGGTCCTGGACGATCCGCGCGAGCTGCGTCGGGAGGTCCAGCTCCCGCTGCGCGATCGTCTGCGAGATCGCGTGCAGCGTTCGCAGCTGCCGCACCCGCTCGTGCAGCGCGTCGTCGGCCTGCTTGCGCTCGGTGACGTCACGGCTCACGCCGAGGATCCCGCTCACGCGCCCGTCGGGATCGCTCAGGAGCGTGCTCACGCTCTCGGTGGGCACCGCGTGCCCGTCCCGGCGGACCTGCTCGATGTCGTCGACCTGGGTCCGCGCCGACTCGTCGCCCCGCGCCAGCGCCTCGAGTCGCCGGGGCAGGTCCAGGGCGACCATGGCCATGGACGCCGGTGTCAGCACCTCGCGCATCCCGCGGCCGATCACCTCCTCGGCCGCGAAGCCCAGCAGCCGCTCCACGGAGGGGCTGACGTAGCTGAAGCGGTCGGCCGCGAGGTCGTAGATCCAGATCACGTCCGCGGTGTTCTCGGCGATCAGCCGGTAGCGCGACTCGCTCGTCCGCAGTTCCTGGGTCAGCTGCATGCTCTGAGTCACGTCCTGCACCGTGCCGAGCGAGCGGCGCGGGCGCCCCTCGTCGTCGAACCAGGTCTCGCAGCGCTCCCGGACGTGGCGCACGCTGCCGTCCTTCAGCAGCAGGCGATGCTCGATCTGGTACGGCGCGCGCGCCACCAGCGACTCCTTGTAGGCCCGGTCCACCCGCTCCCGGTCTTCCGGGTGGATCGCGTCGAGGAAGGCCTCGTAGGTGGCGGCGAAGCTGCCGGGCTCCAAGCCGAACAGGCGGTAGATCTCGTCCGACCAGACGAGGCGATTGCGCTGCAGGTCCAGGTCCCACACGCCGATGTGCGCGATCTGCTGGGCCTCCCTGA
>JBGASI010000268.1:0-6619 GCA_044229815.1 Vicinamibacteria bacterium
GTGCAGTTCGATCAGCCGGCCGATGTGACCGAATACGTCAATTCCCTTTGGGAACTCCAGTCGGATCCCTTCGGCGGCGACGCCATCAACAGCTACAACGACGGTCCGCCTTCTCCGGGAGCGAAGCAACTGGGCCAGTTCTACGAGCTCGAGACCTCGTCGCCTGCCGCAATGCTCTCGCCGAACGGGAGCATCGGGCACACGCACCGCACGATCCATCTGACCGGCCCTGAAGCCGCGCTCGACGCCATCGCACGCAGCACCCTCGGCGTATCGCTCTCCGAGTTCCGCGGCGCATTCGCGAACTAGGCACACCATGACTCACTTGAACCCTTCGGTCACGCCAGCCGCATCGCCGCGCATGTTCGTCACGGCAGACGGTCACAATCTGCTGTTCACCTTCTGCCTCGTCAGCCTGTTGTTTCTCCTCTGGGGATTCTGCAACGGGATGATCGACGTGATGGACAAGCACTTCCAGACCGAGCTGAAGCTGAGCCTCGCGCAGTCGGCCTGGGTGCAGTTCGCGCACTACCTCGGCTACTTCCTGATGGCGCTGCCGGCCGGCTGGCTGGCGACCAAGCTCGGCTACAAGGGCGGCATCGTCGCCGGCCTGCTGATGGTGGCGGTCGGAGGCTTCTGGTTCATCCCCGCGACGAGGATCGCGTCCTTCTGGGCCTTCCTGGTCGGGGTCTGCGTGATCGCGGCCGGGCTCACGTTCCTCGAGACGATCGCGAATCCCTACACCACGGTCCTCGGCGACCCGCGCTACGCGGCGACGCGCATCAACCTGGCCCAGTCCATGAACGGCATCGGCTGGATCCTCGGGCCGCTGGCGGGCGCCGCCTTCTTCTACGGCAAGGACGAGACCGGCGCCAGCACCGGCTCGCAGACGCTGTGGATCCCGTACGCCTTCGTCGCCGTCGTGGTCGTGCTGCTGGCGGCGGTCTTCCTGCGCGCCGACGTGCCCGACATCAAGACGGAGGACGACTACCACCTCGACGACGCCGGCGCCACCGCCTCGCACTCGATCTGGGCGCACCCGCATTTCTCGATGGCCGTGGTCGCCCAGTTCCTCTACGTGGCGGCCCAGGCCGGGATCTTCAGCTTCTTCATCAACTACATGACCTCGCAGACGCCGCCGCTGCCGGCGTCCTGGACGAGCGGCCTGCTCCACGGCTGGATCGAGAGCGGCTCGGGCGGTGCTCTCCAGCTCACCGACCAGGGCGCAGCCAACCTCGCCTCGCTCGGGTTCGCGTTCTTCCTCGCGGGGCGCTTCAGCGGGGCGGCGATCCTGCGCAAGTACTCGGCGCACAAGGTGCTCGGTCTCTACGGCCTGATCAACACGGTGATCTGCCTGCTGGTGTTCCTCAAGCTCGGCTGGTTCTCGGTCGCCTGCGTGTTCCTGAGCTACTTCTTCATGTCGATCATGTTCCCGACGATCTTCGCGCTCGGCATCCACGGGCTCGGGGCGCGCGCCAAGCAGGCCTCCGCCTTCATCGTGATGGCGATCATGGGCGGAGCCCTGCTGCCCAAGCTGATGGGACACGTGGGCGACCTGCACGGCATGTCGCGCGCGTTCGCCGTGCCGCTTCTCTGCTTCGCCTTCGTGGCGTTCTACGGGTTCAGCTGGCCCCGGCTCAGCGGCGTCGACTCGCTGCACGAGGTCAAGCAGGGCTCGCACTGACGCGGGCACCTGCGTCCGGTGTCCTCACCGCCCGCGGCGGGCGGTGACGGCAGGCCTCAGCGCGGCAGCGCGTCGTACGTCGGCTTGAGCGCCGTGTACAGCTCGCGGTAGCGCGGGTAGAGCTCGTCGTAGGCCGTCGCCCAGGCGGCGACCGGCTCCTCGCGGCCGCTCACCGAGATCGTCGCGTCGCAGGCCGCCTCGACGCTGGGCCAGGCCCCGACGCCCGTGCCGGCGAGCAGCGCCGCCCCGTACGCCGCGCCCTCGGTGCTGTTGACGGTGACCATCGGCAGCCCCAGTACGCTGGCGACGATCTTCCGCCACAGCGCCCCCTTCGCGCCGCCGCCGGCGATGCGCACCTCGCTGACGGCACCCATGCCGGCGCCCTGCAGCAGGCTGAAGCAGTCCTTCATCGAGAATGCGACGCCCTCGAGCACGGCGCGGGTGAGGTGTGCGCGCCGGTGGCGCAGGGTCAGGCCGACGAACGCGCCGCGCGCGAGGGGATCGGGGTGAGGCGTGCGCTCGCCCGAGAGGTAGGGCAGGAACAGCAGGCCCTCGCTGCCGGCGGGCGCCTGCTCCGCCTCGGCCACGATCTCGTCGAAGCTCTCCTTCGGCGTCAGCGTGTCGTGGTACCACTGCAGGCTGCCGGCGGCCGAAAGGGTGACGCCCATGAAGTGCCAGCGCCCGGGCACGGCGTGGCAGAAGGCGTGCAGGCGCCCCTCGGGCTCGACGAGCGGGGCGTCGGTCGTCGCGAACACGACGCCGGACGTGCCGAGCGTCAGGGACACGACCCCGGGGCGCACCGCGCCCGCGCCGACTGCGCCTGCCGCCTGGTCGCCGCCGCCGGCCACGACAGGGGTCCCGGCGAGCAGGCCCGTCTGCTCCGCGGCCTCGGCCGTGACGCGGCCCGTCGTCTCCGGGCCCTCGAAGGTGGGCGGCAGCCAGTCGGCCGGGATGCCCAGCTTCTCGAGCACCCGCTTCGACCAGTTGCGGCCCTTCAGGTCGAAGAGGATCGTGCCGGAGCCGTCCGCCTTGTCCATCGCGGCTTCGCCGGTCAGGCGCAGGCGCACGTAGTCCTTCGGCAGCAGCACGAGCTTCGCCTTCGCGTAGACCTCGGGCTCGTGGTTGCGGACCCAGAGGATCTTCGGCGCCGTGAAGCCGGTCAGCGCGACGTTGCCGACCTCGCGCACGAGCGCCGCCCGGCCGACGCGGGCGTGGATCTCCTCGCACTCGCTGGCGGTGCGCTGGTCGTTCCACAGGATGGCGGGCCGCAGCACGTTGCGCTCCGCGTCGAGCAGGACGAGTCCGTGCATCTGGCCCGTGAGGCCGACGGCGGCGACGTCGGCGCCCGTCGCGCCGGCCTCCGCCAGCGCCTTGCGGATGCTGGCGGCGCTGCCCTGCCACCAGTCGTGCGGGTCCTGTTCCGACCACAGCGGCCTGGGGGTCGAGAGGCGCAGCGGCGTCGTGGCCGACGCCGCCACACCTCCCTGCTCGTCGATCAGCAGCGCCTTGGCGCCGGTCGTGGAAACGTCGATCCCGAGGAACAGCCTGCGCATCTCGGGCTCAGCCGAAGATCAGCTGGTTGACGAGGTTCTCGAGCTCCTCCTGCTTGCCGCTGCGCTGCTTCGGCTCGGGGCTCGAGGCCGCGAGGTCGCGCAGCGCCTCGAGGCCGAGCTTGCCGGCGGCGAACTCCTTGCCCTTGCCCGAGTCGAAGCTCGCGTAGCGCGCGGCCCTGAAGGCGGGCAGCTTGCCGTCCTGGCGGATCCTGTCGGCGATCAGCAGCCCTCGCGCGAACGCGTCCATGCCGCCGATGTGGGCGATGAACAGGTCCTCGAGGTCCGTCGACTCGCGGCGCGCCTTGGCGTCGAAGTTGAGCCCGCCCGGCGCGATCCCGCCCTGGTTCAGCACGACCCACATCGCCTCGACGCAGTCGTACTGGTCGAGCGGGAACTGGTCGGTGTCCCAGCCGTTCTGCGCGTTGCCGCGGTTCGCGTCGATCGAGCCGAGGAGCCCCGCGTCGGAGGCGACCTGCAGGTCGTGGCCGAAGCTGTGGCCGGCGAGCGTCGCGTGGTTCGCCTCGATGTTGAGCTTGAAGTCCTTGTCGAGCCCGTGCTCGCGCAGGAAGCCGATCACCGTCTTCGCGTCGCGGTCGTACTGGTGCTTCATCGGCTCCATCGGCTTCGGCTCGATCAGGAAGACGCCCTTGAAGCCGATCGAGCGCGCGTAGTCGCGGGCCGCCGCCAGGAAGCGCCCGAAGTTCGCCAGCTCGCGCTTCATGTCGGTGTTCCACAGCGTGGAGTAGCCCTCGCGACCGCCCCAGAACACGTAGTTCTCGCCGCCGAGCGCCACAGTCGCGTCGAGCGCCGCCTTGACCTGCGCCGCGGCGTGCGCCACCACCGCGAAGTCCGGGTTGGTGCCCGCGCCGTTCATGTAGCGGGGATGGCCGAAGAGGTTCGCCGTGCCCCAGAGCAGGCGCACGCCCGTCTTCTGCTGGCGCTGCTTCGCGAGCTCGACCAGGGTGGCGAGGTTCGCCTCGGACTCCTCGACCGAGCGGCCCTCGGGGGCGATGTCGCGGTCGTGGAAGCAGTAGAACGGCGCGCCGAGCTTCGTGATGAACTCGAACGCCGCGTCGAGGCGGTCCTTCGCCTGGCCCATCGCGTCGCCCTTGTCGTCCCACGGGAAGACGCGCGTT
This sequence comes from Vicinamibacteria bacterium, assembly GCA_044229815.1. GTDB lineage: Bacteria > Acidobacteriota > Vicinamibacteria > Fen-336 > Fen-336 > DATBSL01. The sequence goes on from JBGASI010000268.1 coordinate 4,374, forward strand.
TCCGGGCCGAACGGATCCCGGCCGCCGCCGAGGAACGTGTGCCAGTAGGCCACGGAGAAGCGCAGGTGCTCCTCCATGGTCTTCCCGGCCACCACGCGGTCAGCCTCGTAGACCTTGAAGGCCAGCGGGTTGTCCGAACCGGGACCCTCGTAGCGGATCGGCTTGACGGAGGGGAAGTACTCTCGGCCACCTTCGAAGACGCTTCGGCCCATGTGTCGCTCCTTCTCGCGCGATGCCCGTCCCGGTCTGGATCCGGTGACGCCAGCGGCGGCGCCGGTACCTATTAAATCGATTTACTACGCGGAGAGTGATAGCATCGACGGCGTCCGGCTGTCAAGGGGGGCATCGAGGTTGAGGCGGCGGGTCACGCTCAAGGCGCTTGCGGCCCACGTCGGCCTGTCGCCGTCGACGGTGTCCCTGGTCCTCAACGCCTCTCCGGTGGCCAACTCGATCCCGCAGACGACCAAGGACAGGGTTCTCGCCGCGGCCCGTGAGCTCGACTACCGCCCCGATTTCGTGGCGCAGGCGCTGCGCCGGCAGCGCAGCCTCACGATCGGCGTCCTGGTCTCCGAGATCAGCGGCGGCTACTCGGCCGAGGTCGTGAGCGGGATCGAACGGACGCTGCTCGACGCCGGCTATTTCGGGCTCGTGGCCAGCCACCACTTCGATCCGTCGCAGCTGCAGCGCTGTCTCACGACGCTGCGGGACCGGCTCGTCGAGGGCTACATCCTCGTCAATACCATGATCGAGGAGTCGCCCCCGCTGCCCACCGTCTCGGTGTCGGGCCTGCGCCTGATGCGCGGGGCCGGCAACGTGGTGGTGGACCACGACCGGGCCGCGCGCCTGGCTCTCGGGCACCTCGAGGCGCTCGGGCACGACCGGATCGCGTTCTTCACCGGTCCGCGCGTGATCCCCGACTCGGAAGACCGCTGGCGCGCGATCCGGGCCGCGGCGCGCGACGCGAACCTCGCGATCCGGCCCGAGCTCGTGTTCGACCTGGGTGTCCAGCCGAAGGACGGCGCCTTCCCGCTCGACGAGTTCCACCGCGAGGGCTACGAGCTCGGCAGGGCGCTCGTCGAGCGGCGCGGCGAGTTCACGGCGATCTTCGCGTTCAACGATCCCTCGGCCATCGGAGCCATGCGCGCCCTGCACGAGGCCGGCCTGCGCGTCCCCGAGGACGTCTCGGTCGTGGGCTTCGACGACATCGACAGCGCGGCGTTCCACAACCCCACGCTGACCACGATCCGCCAGCCGCTGCGCAGCATGGGCGCGATCGCCGCCCGCTCGCTGCTCGACCACCTCTCGGGCGGGGAACCGGTCGGGGCCCAGACGAGCGTCGATCCGGAGCTCGTGGTGCGGCAGTCGACGGGGCCGGCCCCGGGCTAGAATCACGGCGCCAACCTACAGGAGGAGCCGATGGTCAGCGGCAGGCCCGCAGCGACGGAATACGCGCCCTTCTATGCCGGCTACGTCTCGCTGGTGGCGGAGGACGACGTCACGGCCGTGCTCGAGAAGCAGCTCGACGAGCTGCGTGCGCTCGGCGCGTCCGTTCCGAGGGAGCGCGAGGGCTGGCGCTACGCGCCCGGCAAGTGGAGCGTGCGCGAGGTGTTCGGCCACCTGATCGACGGGGAGCGCATCTTCGGCCTGCGGGCGTTCTGCTTCAGCCGCGGCGAGCGCGAGCCGCTGCCAAGCTTCGACGAGAACGCCTACGTCGCGGCCTCGGGGTACGACGCCGTGCCGCTCGCCGTGCTCGTCGAGGAGCTGGTCGAGGTTCGTCGCGGGAACCTCGCCGTGCTGCGGCGCCTGGACGCGGAGGGCTGGGCCCGCGTCGGCACCGCGAGCGGCCGGCCCGTCAGCGTGCGCGCCCTCGCGTACGTGATGGCCGGCCACCCGCGGCACCACCTGGCGATCCTGCGCGAGCGCTACGGGCTCGCCTGAGCGCCGGGCGGCGTGCGGTGCTTCAGTCCTGCAGCTTGATCTTGTCCGCCAGGACGCTGCCGTCGCTGCGGCTCGAGCCCTCGACCTCGACCTTGTCGCCGACCTTGAGGGCCGCGAGCGTGATCGGGTTGTTCTTACGGTCGAGCACCCGGGTACTGCCGCTGGTGACCACGCTGCGGCCCGCGACCACCAGCGGCGAGAGGGACTGGATCGTCCCGACGAAGTTCACGTCGTCCTCGGTTCCCCCGCCGCCGCCACCGCCGCCGAGGCCGTCCTCGAGCTTCACCTTCCGCGCGTAGAGGCTGCCG